>JAESRJ010000019.1 GCA_016764715.1 Kordiimonadaceae bacterium
TATCTTAAATATATTTTTAAAAGAAATGAGGGGGAAATGAATGGACAATGTTATGCCGTTGATAAAAAGATCAGAGGTTAGGCTAAAGGTGAACACCACCTGCGTAAAGCTGGCGCCCATGGTCGACGCGCTGATCCCGTCCATAAAGCTGTATGATATTAGCGCGCCAATAACACCGCCCAGCAGTGACAGGACGACAGACTCTGTAAGGGTGCCCAGAAATGCCGAAGTGTTACTGAACCCTATTGCGCGCAAAGTCGCTATTTCAGTGGCGCGTGAAGACACGGATGTATACATAGTGTTCAGTGCGCCGGCTAAGGCCCCTAGGCCCATTAAGATGCTTACTATCCAACCAAACCACACTATCGTTGACAGTGCCTCTCCTTGCTCGGCAAAAAAGTCGGTTTCGGTCTCTACATCCATGTTTAGGCGCGGGTCGCTTTCTACCAGTGCTTTTAGGCCGTCAACATTGCCAGGTGTTTCTAATAAAATGCGCATTGTCTGAAAACTTGAACCACGGCGAAATTGACTTTGAATAGTCCGCGAATCTGCCCAAAGTTCGCTTTCGAACGCCGAGCCGCCAGTTGAAAATACGCCGACAACTGTCCAAAGCGTTTTACCAAATTTCAGTTCCTTGCCCACTGCAAAGCCTTCGAATTCACGTAGTATGCCAGCACCAACGATGATTTCGTTTTTGCCAGCTATAAAGTTTCGACCAGCCACAATCTCTACGTTGTCCCGCAGGTCAAACCCAACCGGGCTAATGCCGCGCATAGGGATGTTAGCCTCTGTTTGGCTGGACCGTTTGACGCCGTCAACGATGACATACAGTTCGGCAGAGTAAATCGGATTGCCGTCTTGATCCTGTGCAATACCTTGTGCTGTGGAAAGCAGCTTCACTTGGTCATTACTCATTGAGCTGTTCAGTTCAGACCTTGAACCGCTTCGGGTAACAATTGCGGTCGTGTCTGATCCCGCGCCTTCCAAAGTGTGGGCAAAACCCCGCGCCATCGATAGGAATGAAAGCAACACAGCAACAACCACAGTAACCGCAAATACCGCAGCAAGCGACATCCAGAGCCTGCGGGGCAGGCTGCGCACATTCATTACAATAACAGCCCCGGTTTGTGAGAGAATAGTAGACATTTTGTTCTCCTGTTATCCGCGGCTTAGGGCGGTAATAATGTTGAGCCGTAAGGCATTGACGGCGGGAATTATGCCGGTGATGAGCCCCAGCGCAATCATGACAGCAAGCGCCTCAAGAAGGATGTCTGCATTGAGAAGAAGCGTCGGTAGCGGAAAGGGAAGGGTGTTTACCCACGTTAGAATACCAAACGCAGCCCCTATTCCTAGCCCGCCACCAATAAGTGCCAGTAACATAGACTCGGCCAAAACAAGCCTGAAAATCCGTGATGACTTGAAGCCCAATGTTTTCATGACCCCTATTTCAGGCGTGCGTTCCCGGATAGAAAGTACCATTGAGTTGCCGACGATAACCAGAATAATGAAAAAGGCAGCCCCCACGACTGACGTTAGAATAAGCCCGATGCTGCCAATTTGTTCAAGAAAGGCTTTCTGGAAGGCTTTCTCGGGTACTGTTTCCGTTTCAAATGGTGAGTTCTCAAACAATGCATCAATGTCTTTTATGACTTGTTCGTTCAAGCTGGGGTCGAGTGTTTTTACACCCATCCAGCCGATCCTGTTGCCGCCAAATGATTGAGTTTCATTGAAGTATTTATAGTGAATATAGACACTGCTAGTATCRGTTTGCGTATCTTCGCCTTTGTAGACGGAGACAACGTCAAACTCCCAAACTGAACTACCGTCTTTTTGGGAAAAAATATTGGAATTTAGCGGTATACGGTCGCCGACTTTCCAGCCATTGGCATTCGCGATCGACTCGCCAACCAAAATCGCTTGGCGATTCTGAAGCCAATTTTTTTCTTCCTCTTCAGTAACGAGTATTTCCGTATAGACGCCGAGAAATGTTTCATTGTCTACAGCGAACGTGTTCACTAAATTTCTCGGTTCTTGGTAATAGCCACCGAACCAGTTCTGGTGCACCACTTCCTCCACGCCTTCAACGCTGCGCACTCTATTGACGTATGATATAGGCAGGGGCTGAGTGAAGTTGATTTTGTTGACAGAAATTAGCCGGTCATCAGCGGAAAGCTCTACGCCACTATCTAAGGCCACTTGAAACGCTGTAATGGTTCCGTAGATAAGAAAGGCGATAAAAGTCGCGAATAACATGAGGGTTAAACGCAGCTTCTTGCGCGTTAAATTTTTGAAGATAAGGTATAGGTCGCTCATGCTGCTAGATCCTTCTCTACGAATTCTCCCTTGTCGAGATGGAGCGTACGTTTCGCAAATTCAGCAGCCCTAGGGTCGTGCGTTACCATCACGATGGTCTTGCCGAACTTCTCGTTGAGTAGTTGAAGCATTTTTAGAATTTCATCTGCGGTATGCCTGTCGAGGTCGCCAGTTGGCTCGTCACACAAAAGCAGTTTGGGGTCWGARATGATGGCACGGGCAATAGCGACGCGCTGTTGCTGGCCGCCGGATAACTCGTTTGGCATATGCTTGGCGCGGTCAGATAGCTCAACAAGTTCAAGCGCGGTTGCAACGCTTTTCTTGCGCTGTGCTCTGCTGAGATTGGTAAGGAGCAGTGGTAGCTCAATGTTACGCGCTGCGTTTAACATAGGCATCAGATTGTAGAACTGAAAGATGAAACCAACATTGTTGGCGCGCCACTGAGCAAGGCCATTTTCACTGAGGGTATCAACACGGCTACCGTCGAACCATACTTCGCCGCCTGTCGGCTGATCAACACCGCCTAGCATGTTTAACAGGGTGGTTTTGCCAGATCCTGACGGGCCCATGATGGCCAGAAAATCGCCTTGTTTGATCGACATGTCTAGGCCGTCAAAAACTGTGACGCGCTCTTTGCCTTTTACGAAGCTTTTGGAAACTTTTTTCAGATCATACAGTATCATGGCTTTGTTCCTCGGTCGTTTCTCGGGTTTTTATGTATTTTTTAGGCTTTGAAGAAAGCCACCTTTACGCCCATATCAGGCRGTATCCGGCTGTCGTTCTCTTCAATTCTTATGCGGACACGTACAGTTGCTTTGGCGCGGTCTGCTGTCGGGATGATGGCAATCACGGATGCTTTAATGTCCCACGATGGGTAGGCATCAAGGTTGGCTTCAACCTTCTGTCCTGCGAACACGCGGCCAATAAACGCTTCATTGACATCAACTTCAATTTCAAGCGACGTCATGTCTACAATGGTGCATATGCCGGTTCTGGTAAAACCGCCGCCGGCTGAGCCTGGTGAAATAATCTYGCCTGGCTGTGCGTTTTTAACGGTAACAATGCCGTCAAAAGGCGCGCGAATAGTATGGTCATCCAGCCGTTCTCGTTGCCGCTGCGCTTCTACTTTTGAAACAGCGATATCGGCCTTCGCGCTGGCCAAGTCGGCTGTTAGTCCCTCAACATCTGCTTGTGCACGGGTGAGGGAAGCTTTGCTTGAGAAATCTGCATCGCTTAATTTGGAAACCCGGGCGAGCACTCGTTTTGCCTCGGCAAGGCTGGCAATGATACGTCCTAGACGAGCTTCATTGGCTTTGATTTGAGCTTGGGCGAACCGGAGGTTCACAGAGGCCACAGCATCATCAAGTTTAGCTAGCACTTGGCCCTTTTTTACAGCCATGCCTTCTTCGACATTCACTTCCGTGATTAAGCCAGTAAGCTGGGCGGATACGGTGGCGATGCGGCGGGCTGTAATATACCCAGATGCGTTCAATATTTTGTTGTCAGGCGCAATCTCGCGCACTGCTGCAACTGTTGCAGTGCTCGAAATGCTCTCGCTGCCAGTCGTCGGCGTGGTAGCCGTTCGTTTGGCCGTTTTGATCGTGTCTGTTGCTGCCTCCACTGCCATAGGAGCAAAGAACTCTAGCGCCCCGAAGCCACCTAGTGCGATAGAAACTGCGGCGACCGCGATGAGTACTATCCACGATGTACCGTTCTTTTCGGGTTCTGCCGTACGGTCAATTTTCAACTGGTTCAATAAGTCGCTTTTTTCTGCCATATCACTCTCCCCGCCGGGAACCACGCCACTGATTGGCAGGCTCATGGGCACGCATACTAGTCTATATTGTATCTATAGCAGTAATTACTACCGTTTGTACCGGACGAAAAAACGCCTTCGCCGGCTCGTTCTGTTTACATATATGCAAAGAACTTTGAAATACAAAGTAAATTTTGATAATTTATTCTTACTCAGTCCCGCGTCACAAAATGTCAGTAGTGTTTCAGTCATGCCTTTATAGACGGTTTGGCTCCTAAAAAGGTTCAGCTGTGATAACGGTTTTTGGCTTTCGGTCTGTTGCCGGCCAATTTATTAGCGGATAATACTTGACCGGATATATACGGATAGTATATATCCGCATGTATGAAAATGAGTGAAGGCATTGAGTGGGCGATCCACAGTTGCGCACTCCTCGCGGCATTGCCGCCCGGAGATGCATTACCCGTTGGCAAGTTGGCATCGTTTTTCRACCTGCCACGCGACTATTTGGCCAAGCACCTGCAGGCACTATCAAAAGCAGGAGTAGTGCATACAAGTAAGGGTCCTGGCGGCGGATACCGTTTGGCGCGGGGGCCACAGGATATCTCGCTTCTAGACATCGTTGAGGCGATAGACGGCAAGGACCCGTGCTTTCAATGTACTGAAATCAGGCGGCGGGGCCCAACAGGCGTAGCTGGGAAATTTTACAAAAAGCCCTGCGGTATCGCGCGGGCCATGTGGAAAGCAGAAGCCGTGTGGCGACAGGAATTGGCGCTAGTCAAGCTTACCGATTTGGCAGCCGARGCAGCACTTGAWGYYCCWSGWGMKYWAATGNGKARMTSCRCMRMRTKKCTGWWSSGYWSSMWKAAAKWSMYKYTSMRRCCRRTYWYGSKSWASCMRMKCWWRARYAWKWTYRSMRWMAATYWTRGCANNGGYAMTGCGGCAAGAGGCCAAGAAGAGGCAGCTGGCAATAGCCAGTATAGCGATGTTCTTATTGTTGGCGGTGGCATCGCTGGTTTAACCGCGGCAATAACAGCCGCGAAAGCGGGCAACAGCGTAACCTTGCTGGAAGGGGCAAAGGCGCTAGGCGGTCGTGCGCAAACCACCGAGCAGGACGGTTATTATTTTAACCTCGGTCCGCATGCCCTTTATAAGAAAGGCCACGGCGGCCGAGTATTGAAAGCGCTAGAAGTTGAGCTGGCAGGGGCGGACCCTGTCGGAGTACCGGGGCAGAAACTTGTTGTCGGCAACAAGCAGCACCTTATGCCTGCCAGTCTTTCCTCAGTTTGGAAGTCGCCCTATTATAGTCTCCTGGACCGGTTGGAGGTGATGAACCTGTTTAGAGGGTTTGCAAAAATCAATGCGAGCCAGTTCGATCATATGACGTGGCAGCAAACGTTGGACACTCTCGTCAAACGGCCGCGGGTAAAGGCCTATTTGCATGTGCTGTGCCGGTTAACCACCTACAGCTTTGCACCGGACTTGGTTAGCGGCGGTGCTGTGATCCGGCAAATACAGATGGCTAGTGGAGGTGTGCTTTACCTTGACCAAGGTTGGCAATCGCTAGTGACGGCCCTTAAAGACAAAGCCGAAGCTTGCAGTGTTCGTATTCATACCAAGACCCGGGCGAGGGAGATCAAAAGGTCTGATAGGCTTGGCGYGGAAACTATGTCAATTTATGTACAGGGCGGGAAAACTTTCAGTGCGCGGTCAGTTATATTGGCACTCTCTCCTGCACAGGTCGCAGGGTTGAAGGGAGCATGCGTGCTTGGTCTTGCGGAATATGAAGATAAAGCCGTGCCGGTGCGATTGGCGTGCCTTGATATAGCGCTCGGCGACCGGAGCCCGAAGGAAACATCGTTTGCGCTTGGCGTAGRTGAGCCAYTGTATTTGTCCGTTCATTCAGCCACTGCAGATTTGGCCCCGGAAGGCGGCGCTCTGGTGCACACCGCCCAGTATTTACACCCAGATGAAAGCCAGCCAGCAAGCGTGTTGAAAGAGAAATTGGAAGCCTTCACTGAACTAAACTTACCTGGTTGGCGCGCGCGCGTGGTGAAAAGCTATTTGCGGCCGAACATGTTGGTTAGCAACTGGTTGCCCTTAGCCAGCCAGGGCGGCACAACTGGCAGGCCAACATGCAAAGTTTCGGATGGGCTCTATATTGCTGGGGACTGGGTAGGGGATCAAGGTCTGCTTGCTGACGCTGCGCTTGCAAGTGGTGAGACTGCTGGAATAGAGGCGTCAACTTTCGTAAAAACCCAACATACTGAAATGCCAGTTGCTGCGGAATAGGCATCTGCTTCCTGAGGCGCAGCACTAAAGAAAAAGGCTACGTGGYCCCACAGGAGCACGCAGCCTTTTAAGCTATGGCGTGCTCGTTACGCTAAAGTGTGGGTATTTTTCAATGTGTGCTTCACCGGGCCTTTGCTTACTTCATAGTCAGGCTTGGTTACGGTGGAAACGAAGTACCACTGTGCCGATACCTTGTCTGACGTAATGGTAAGGTTCATCCAGCCGCGGTCGTTCGCATTTACATACTTCATTTCAGGGCTGACTTTTAGAAGTGCTTCTTCTGTGCGCTTGGTGTCCGCAGGCAGGAAGCTTTCGAAACCGGGTGAGCTGATACCAGGTGTCGCCATTTCAACGGCCACGTTGTCGCCAGCGGCGTTAGCAACGTCGAACGCCCATGCATTGTGGGTATCGCCTGCAAGGAACACTGCGTTGTTGGCATGGTTTTTTATGTCAGCCAGTACGCGGTCTCGTGCGGCCGGGTAACCGTCCCAGGCATCAAGGTTCATCGGCAGGCCCATTTGCCCAAGCATACGGAAGAAGCCCATAAGCTTAGGATTGATAAACTTGCTTTTGCTGAAATCAATCTCGCTGTCTTGCAGCTGCGGAATGCCGACTTTACCAATAAGCAATTGTTGCCCTATGATCTGCCACGGTGTGCCTTTTGCTTTTGATTTTGCAAGTTCGCCTGAAAACCAGCCCTCTTGCTCTGCACCCAGCATGCTTCGCTTGCTGTTACCGAGCACTTCTTTTGCGAACTTTGGCGCATCCGGGATGAATGTATAGCCTTCAGGCAGCGCGGCTGGGTCCAGCACCTTCACTTGGTCCCAGTCTGTCATCGGTTTTGCGCCTTCTTTAGTCAGCAAGAACGGTACCGTGATGTGTTTGATGCTGGCGGCAGGCAATTTGGCTACTTCAGCAGGGTCGAGAACAGCTACCGGTGTTTTATCTTTTGCAAAATGGAAGGCTGTTGTCCGCATCGGTAGATCTGTACCGTACGTAAGACCGCGGTCCCTGCCAATGTGACGAGTGTCGAGCATGATCAAGCTGGCATTAGTACCCATCTCGAAAGTACGGTAGATCTTTCCCGCGCTAGTATCATCACTTTCGCGGATTGGCAGCCATTCCATATAAGCCCTGAACGCTGCAGACTGGCGTTTTTTGAAATCGCCTTCATCGTCACTGTGATTTTGCGCTCCGTCTTTCCACGTGTCGTTTGCAACTTCATGGTCGTCCCAAACGCAAATGAAGGGGTGCGCGGCATGGGCTGCTAAAAGATCAGGGTCGGTGCGGTACAAGGCGTAACGCTTGCGGTAATCTTCAAGCGATAAAATTTCAGTTTTTGGCTCTGCGTTTCGGCCTTGCGCTGTTACTTCTGGGTTGTCGTAGCCACCTTCTGCATATTCGTAGATATAGTCGCCCAAGTGTACAACGGCCTGATAATCACGTTTGGCGACTTCACCGTATACATGAAAAAACCCTTGGCCATAGTTGGAGCAAGATACGATAGCCAAATCGATATTTTTGTTATCTGTAGGCAGCGTTTTTGTACGGCCAACAGGACTAGTTACATCGCCGACGGAAAAGCGGTAAAAATACTGGGTCCCAGACTGTAGACCTGACGCATCAATTTTAACTGTATAGTCGCGTTTTGGGCCCGTGTTGAAAGGGCCGCTGCCCGCGAGGACCGAGAAATCTTCGGAAGCGGATATTTCCCACATCCCGTGGATGTTCTTTGCTTGATCAGATGTATCCAATGCGCGCGTCCACAAAATCACATTAGTCGCTTGTGGGTCGCCACTTGCAATCCCGTGAGTGAACTGGATACCTGTATCAGCAGCGCTGGTTGGGCTACCGATTACCGCCAGGCCAGTTCCTATACCAATTGCGCTTAAGACAGCGCGGCGTGATACTATAGTTGTTGATTTGTCTGACATTGCCCTGTTTCCCTTTTAATGATCGCTAACCAGCATTTCTGAATTTACTAGTCAGTTAGGGAATAGCAAGCGCAGGTTAGGTTTTTTCGCGGGAAACCAAGTAAAAGCTAAAAAACTAATTCAGGGTTGAGATTGAAGCTTGGCATCGAGCTTGATTTTACGTTACGGTTTCATGATATTTACAATTATGCCGCATTTGTACCCGTTAATTTACCTTTTAATAACCAGCGGCATGCGAAAACAGTAAGGGTAAGAAATTTGTGTTTTTTGTTTTGAGTCGCCGGAGGATACGATTTGGCTGTGCCATTTAAAGTTGGACTTATATGAGTAAAGTGCCCGGAAGGTTTTTGGGATACGCTTTTTGCGTGGGAGATCTGCTACTTGAGCTAGACCTCGGCTTTCGCATCTTAAATGCGGATGGCGCTGTACGCAGCACGTTGGGTATTAAACTAGGGTCTGAAGATCCGTGCAATTTCCTGGGGTTGCTGACAGAACGAGGTAGAGGCATTATCCAAGCTTCTGCGAAAACCCTAACTGGGGCAAATCGGCTGGGACCGTTCAATATTCACGTGGGCGAAAAGGGCGGGGCCAAAGAACAGTATGTTGTGTTCATGGCAAAGTTACCACATGCACCAAACCGATATTACTTCGTGCTTTCAAAGCCCTACCGTTTGGGTACTGACTCCGCTAAATCCATGCCGACAAGTGGCCCTGAAAGCATTGAAGAAAGTAAGGTGGATTTTTTCAGCCGGCTGGAAGGCTTATTTGAAGGTAACGCTGAAGCCGAAGAGAAAATGCAGGTTACATTTGTTGGTGCGGCAGAGGGCGAAGTCCTTGACGGCAGACAACAACGTGAGATCGAAGATTACCTCAACAGCTTCTCGCTTGGCGGCAATCACGCAGCGATGTTGGGAGATGACAGGTTWGCATTTGTTCATGAAAAAGACGGCGACGGCCCCGCGAAAATTGATTTCGCTCGCGAAATTAAAAAGGCCACGGGTATTCAAATTGATGCGGCTACAGTTGACGCGGCTGAAGCCAAGCTAAGCGATCAAGATAGCATGCGTGCAATGGTGTTCAGTCTGCAGCAATTTGCACGTAAAAGCGAAGGATATGGTGCCTCTGATATTGAGGAAAAGTGTAGCACTCTTATTGGCGAAAACACCGCGCGTGTGGCAGCCTTCCGTGACGTGTTGGAAAATGGCTCCTTCACCCTAGTATATCAGCCGATTGTCCATCTCAAGAAAGGCTCAACGCATCATTTCGAAGCTTTAACTAGGTTCGATCTACCCAATATGATTAAATCACAATGGGAAATGATCCGTTTTGCCGAAGATGTGGGCTTGATACCAGAGTTTGATACGGCTGTTTTGCAGCGGACGATCCAGAAATTGCGTGAGCTACAACGAGCAGGTGCTACGCCTGGTATTGCTGTAAATGTTTCGGGGCGCTCTTTGTCAGACCCCGAGTTTTTGCTGGATCTTGTTAGTGTTTTGAAGGGCAATAAAGATCTGAAGTCTTATCTTTCGATMGAGATTACAGAATCAGCGCAAATTCATGACCTGGATACGCTGGGAGACGCGCTTAAGGAAATTCGYGCAGAAGGYTTTCGGGTTTATCTCGACGATTTCGGAGCGGGAGCTGCAGGGTTCCAGTATCTGAAAAAGCTAAAGGTAGATGCGCTTAAAATCGACGGCGATTATGTACGTGATGCGCTTACCAGCAAAGAAGACCGGGCTTATTTGCGCTCAATGGTAACGCTTTGCCAAGACTTGGGAATTGTCACAGTTGGCGAATGGATTGAGACCAAAGAGCACGCGATTTTACTGAGGGACATGGGTGTTGATTACGGGCAAGGGTATTACTTCGGGAAACCAAGCGCCGGGCTAATCGTGCCGAGGGTTAAATTCTAATATCCAATTGTCTCACACAGGCAGAAAGCATCGCTGCCTGTTTATTACTCTGTGGTTAGTGATCCGTTAAGGTGCAGCCTGCTATCTCATTGATGAAGGATGGCCCAAAGGCCAGAGACGGGGTTTTAAAGCCGTGTTCAATGCCGCCAGAAAGAAGTTTCTCAGCACAAGACACTGCAGAGTCTGCTGTTAGGCTATAGCCATTTGGTGTTTCCAAATGCGTAATGAATATAGCACCGCTTTCGTCGGTTACTTCCGCCCGAATTACAGCGCCAGCTTTTCCGCGTTCTGCCTCAGTTGGGCCCGGCGGCATTTTGTCGATCTGTTTTTTGAGGAAGTTYTTCACAAAGCCCATGCTCATCAAGGGGCCCAAGTACCTTGACATTTTGATCATCGTTTTAATAGGGCCTGCATGCGGGAAAAAGACATCGATATCTGCAATGCTGGTGCTGTGGTAGGCCGTGGATACATCGCCCCATGAAATACCAATAAATTCTTCAGCGCCGTTGCCAAAATCAAAAGACTGAATATTGCTGCCAGCTTTTATGCTTGTGATTTTACCGCCGCGCCGCACGGCTGTGCCAGCGCCAAGGCTTTCAACGCCGGTTTTAGCGGTACCGCGCGAGGCGCCGCCAAGGCCGTTGATAATCAACTTTAAGGAAACAGGGTTCTTTGACCTGGCCGCAGTATGGGCCGCTAGGCAGTCGCTTGGAACAACATCAAACCCGACGCCAGGCAAGAGTGTAACGCCTGCCTTTTTTGCCGCGTTGCTTTTGCTCGCGGCTAGTTCGAAAACATCAATCTCGCCCGTCACATCCAGGTAATGGGTGCCTGCTTTTATACATGCATCCATCATTTGCGCGGCTGTGGCGGAAAACGGCCCGGCCACAGATAGAAGTAGCTTCTTTCCATCTAAAGCCACAGCAACAGCATCTGGGTCATCCACAGAAAAAGCTGTCCACGGCAAATCAAATTCTGCGGCAATGGCTTTTACTTTGTCAGCGTTGCGGCCAGCCAACGTAGGTTTTAAGCCGCGGGATACCGCCATCTCAGTGATAAGGCGTCCCGTATAGCCGGTTGCCCCGTAAATGATCCAGTCGTTTGTTACTGCCTTTGCCATGCTCTTGGTTTCCCGCCAGAATTTCAGTTATTTGGTTACGATGTTGCGTGCGCCTTTGACGAAGCTATCAGCATCTTCAGCTTCCTGCAAAATTTTGGACATATCTTCTGGTACGGTAATTCCTTTTACCGCCGCGGGGCGTTCGTAGATCGCGTTTACCCAGCGCTGCAGATTTTCAAATTCGTCAATTTCTACGCCTGACCATTTGTGTGTGCGTACCCAGCACCAGTTGGCAATGTCCGCAATGGAGTAATCTCCACCCAGATATTCATTGTCCGCCAAATGGCCGTCGAGTACGCCAAATAGCCTTTTCGTTTCGTTCTGGTAACGATCAATTGCTGTGGGGATTTTTTCTTCCATATAGCGGAAAAACACATTGGCTTGTCCCATCATCGGGCCTACGCCGCCCATCTGGAACATCAACCACTGCAACACCTCGCTGCGGCGCGGGCCGCTGGCAGGCAGTAGTTTTCCGGCTTTTTCCGCCAAATAAATCATAATAGCGCCGCTCTCAAAAACCGCGAGATTATCGGCTTTCGTATCAACGATAACAGGAATGCGGCCATTGGGGTTTAGGGCGAGAAACTCAGGTTTCTTCTGCTCGCCTTCCATAAGGCTAATCGCGTTAACGGTATAGTCGAGGCCGAGTTCTTCTAGCGTGACCGAGGCTTTCCAGCCGTTCGGTGTCGATGATGTGTAAAGCTCAATCATTATAGGCCCTCAGAAGGATCAACGGCTATTTTTTGCATTTGCGCAAATACTACGGCAGTTTTCAAGTGCAGGTTTGTAAAACTGTCTTTTTCGCCGACGCGCTTCATGAAGGCTGCCAGCTTAGGCCAGCGTTCTGCTGACGGTGAATATCCAGCGAAGGCCAGATTTCCGTACTGTACCGCTACAGAAATGTCTGCGAGGCCAAAGGTTCCGCCTGCAAACCAATCTTTTCCTTCCAACTGCGCTTCCAGATAGTCATGGATTTGCGGCAATTGCTCACGGATGCATTTAAGCGCAGTCTCTGTATCTGGTTTTTTGCCCGCCATTTGCGGAAAAATGATTGAACGAAATACACCGAGCCCGAACTTGGTCGCCATTTCGGTATCTGCATATTCTTCGATCCAAAGGGCGCGACCATATTCTGCATGATCCGTAGGCATCATCGGTGAGGTTGGGAATTTGCGTTCGATATAATGACAAATTGCTGTGGAGTCCGGCAGTGYAAAATCATCGCCGTTGTCGCTRTCTTTYARGACYGGWATGCGCCGCAAWGGGTTTAGCGCAGTGAATTCYTCGTCGGCTTGAAAAGGRTTWARGTTTTCAAACGTGTAATCGACGCCCTTTTCATTGAGCTGAGTGCATACTTTTCGCACGAATGGTGAGCCCATAAGGCCGCAAACAGTTAGTGTCATCGAATGTCCCTCGCAGTTATTGTCCTAAATATGTAAACAGGCCGAGCAAGCACGGCGTACCTATGACAGGTGGCACGTTTTGAAAAGCCCTTTGCTCTCTAAACTAAGGCGGGTTCAGAAAAATCAATGACGGTACCAAAACCGTGATAGCAAGCCCGATCAGTCGACGGGAGCTTGGTTGCTATCAACGAGAAGTCGGCCTTTATTTACATGCTAGCTTATGTAGAGCTCGGCAGTTTGTAATCAGCCTCAACTACCGAGATGATGGCGTTGATGATAAAGTCTTCAAGCTCATGCAGGGATCGGTCCGGCGGCGTTTTCGCAACACACCAGCGCTTAAGAGTAAGGATCATGAGGTCAAACCCTAAATCTTGGCGCAGCAAGCGCTCCTGGTCTGGTAAGTGGCTTAGTAGGGCATCATACACTTCGTACGTGCGCTCTAGAATGACGATYTTRTARTCRATRATCGCTTGCCGCAGGTCCCAGTTGGGCTGAGTAATGGCTTGTGATAGGAAAATAATATAGTTCTTCCCAGCCTCGTCATCCTCCACCAAATTGCAAAGCGGACGAACAAGCGTAACAAGCACATCGTACAAAGACGGCTTGTCGCTCAACGCGTCCACAAGGCCTTCGCGGTACGTATCCAATTGGTGTGTTCTCGCATTAATGGCAGAGTTGATAAGCGCCCCGCGAGAACCAAAGTGATACTGCAGTGCAGACTGATTTTTTTGCCCGGCCTCTTTAAGGATGTCTCGGGTGGAGACTTCGGCAATGCCCTTCTGTGCAATTAGCCTTTCCGCTGCGGCCATAAGGGCCGCCCGGGTGGCGCCTGCGCGTTTGGTTTTGCCGTCCGTACTGTCTGCTGCCATGTTTTGCCCCTCGCTTCACTCTGAACTGGTAGAAATTGTTAATGAGTTAAATGAATAGTGCAAGTGCAGAATAAAAGGCTCCAATTCTAAATAGGTGCCATTCATGTCTGCATATAACTATGGGGCGAAAAAAGAAAGAGTACAGCGTTCTATTTCGCCCCGTAACTGTTAATCTGTTAAGGCCGTATACCGCCCCATGTTTCTTTAAATTGTTGCCGTACAATCATGCGGTTACAACGTTTCTTACAAAGTGCGGTCAGCCCAGTAGTCTTGAGTAATGCATTCGCGGTACTTTTATCAGTCTCTGACAGGTTATCGTATACCGTGTGTATGCGTTGCGCTAACCAGAGCGAATAATTTCGCGCAACCAAGCTAAATTCCTGCCCGCGCAGTTTGCAATTGAAGAATCCAAGCGACCGTTTACTTGTGTCAGGCAAAAGCGGCGCGCCTTCATCTACTTTGTTCTCCACTAAGTAACCGTTCATGAAGTTCACCAGTCCTTCGTATTCTGGTAAATAGTCTTCGGCGATAACTTTTAGGACCGCCATAAGGGTTTCCGGGATCTCGTCATTGGCAAGTAGATCCTCAGCCATATCTGGAAATTCGGGCATGTCGCAGTCAGGAACGGTCATACGCTCCACCCACCGCCAAACCCTGTTAGCCTTTTGCTTCATTAGCATCGCCGGGGCTGGGTCACGGGCCAAATGCGCGTAAAGCGGGGCATACAAACTGAAATCAGCAACTGTTGGCCGCCCGCCAAATAAATAAGGGTACTTGAGGAAGTGAGCATCAAGTGCAGCAAGCAAGGCTTCGTAGCCGGCTTCTACAGTTGGGATGGTTGCTTCTGTCACGCCTAGCACTTTAACAAGCCCGCTCATCATCGATTTTGGCAGTTTCGCCAGGTCTTTAGCTTCGGCATCTTCGGCCTGTGGGTTCATGAAGCGGCCAAACTCTAGCGAGATGAAATGGTCGTTCTCTGCGTCAAAGTTCCAGCGGTAATGCATCGCAGGCTTGATCAGGCCTTCAGTGCCGAACAGTTCAATGATATGCGCGACGAGACGCTGCTGCGGCGTGATTGGGTAAATGGAAACGCCCTCGTGGCGGCGCTCAAGCGCATCCATAATTTCGCAGGTATCCTGAAGTATGTCGCCGTTTGCGGCCTCGAGAACCGGGATGACCATGCGGCCAACCACGGGGAATATCTTTGTCGCAAAATCYGGATGGCTKGTTAGSCGCTCMCGGTAGGGGATGCCTTTTTTGCGCATRTARCTGCGYAGTTTGCCSGTRAAMARGGAAACAGGGCTGCCGTACATGATGTAACCATTACCCGYACTRGTATTRASCGCCATTRRWAACTCCAAAAGTGACCCACARRTGTTTTMGCTGTGGAAAAATTGACTGTGTAATGAATCACATTAGTATTAGGCCCATGATAATATCAATGCACAAGAACTTTATAGGGAAGTGGGTGGTGAAATGACGTTACGGTTATGGTTGGTTAAGCGCCAAGTCAGGAAAATGTTCCGCCCAAAGGCGCACGTCAATGCATCTGTAGAAGTGATCGGCGAACATTTCGCCAAAACTCTCACGGGCCTTGAAGGAAAAATGCCCGGCGCGCCTAAGRACGCAGTTATCAGCCATGTATCTGAGGGGGCAGTTCGCGGCGACTGGATTAGTGCCCCAGGTGCGCAGGATGATCGCGTTTTCTATTATATTCACGGCGGTGGCTATGTTTGGGGCAGCCCAAAGGCCTATCACGACATGGGATACCGACTGTCTAAACTGTGTAAAGCACGTGTCTTCATGCTTGACTACGGCTTGGCGCCAGAGGTGCAAGCCCCAACACAATTGAATGAGAGCCTGGCAGGCTACGACCATATCATCGCCAAATACCCTGACGCGAGCATCATTATTGGAGGNGACAGCGCGGGTGGTGGCTTGGCRCATTCYACCACCATCGCCATTCGCGACACTGGGCGCAAGCCATTGGCTGGGTCTGCTTTGATTGCGCCGTGGGTTGATATCACCGGCTCGGGTGACAGCGTCAAAGAAAACCTGTGGAAAGAAAGCCTGCTGGATGCTCGTAGTTTGCTAGTGGCTGCGGATGGGTTTCGCGGCGAATTAGCGGCGGATGATCCGGTTTGTTCTGCACTGTTTGCAGAGCAAAATGACTTGCCGCCAACGCTATTGCAAGTAGGTCAAGATGAAATACTGCGAGATGACAGCGTGCGGCTGGCCGCCAAAATCAAAGCGGCGGGCGGCACTGTGAGGCTTGATGTATGGCCAAAGGTATATCATGTTTGGCACCGCTCAGCTGCGATTGTGCCAGAAGCGCGCAAAGCCATGACAGATATCAGAGATTTCTGCGAGCCCCTTTGGGCCGCATAGCGAAGTAACAACTGCGGATAATAATCAGGAATTATTAAGAGTATGAATTATAAAACAGCTTTCATCACTGGCGCGGGGTCTGGCATAGGCCGGGCTTTGGCCCACCGGTTAGCAGATTTGGGCGTGGCGGTTTTTATCACCGACATCAACGAAGACAGTCTCAAAATAGTTGAGGCAGAGTTAAAGAAAAAGCAGGTGAATGTTCATGCGCGCAAAATGGATGTGTCCGACAAGGAAGATGTTTTCAGCGCGGCGGATGAGGCTGAAGAAGCTTTAGGCGGAATTGATATTGTTTTCAACAACGCTGGTATTTCGCTCTCTGACACCGTTGAAAAGATGGAATATTCCGATTTTGAAAGAATGATGAACGTCGTGTTTTGGGGCGTCGTACACGGCACSAAAGCYTTYTTGCCAGCCATGCTKGARCGCGGKAGYGGCWAYATMGTCAACGTWTCCAGYATWTTTGGCCATATCGGCGTRCCRACGCAGGCTGCWTACTGCGCSGCCAAGCACGCGGTGAAGGGTTTTAATGAAAGCCTGCATTATGAGCTGAAAGACACGGGCGTTAGTGTGCACAGCGTGCACCCGGGCGGCGTTGATACCGGCATTGTCACTAACGGCAAGCATATCAATACCATGTCAGGCTCAAACGACCTTGAAGAAATGCAGGCGAATTTCAAGAAAAGCGCCATTACGACACCTGAACGCGCGGCAGAGATCATTCTGGCTGGCGTCGATAAAGGCAAATACCGTATCTTTGTTGGCAAGGATGCCGTGTGGATCGACCGGCTTTCGCGCTGGATGCCGAACCGCTGGCTTGTAAAATTTGCTAAAAGATTGGAAGACGGCAGCGCGCTTACCTAGTAGGCTGCATCCRAATRCGAAGRCTTGGGYTCTTCGCWACCWTTTYTAWYAGTTCCACTGCGCKGCGGGGCGCGTWCCRTACACAGAATATAYCCTTTKGGAGAGCAACATGCGAMAGCTTGATAAACATTATATTGGCGGCGAATGGGTCGCGTCATCCGCAAATAACATGCTGGATGTTATTAACCCGGCAACAGCAAAAGTATCCGGGCAGATGATCCTCGGCACAGAAGCCGATGTGGACAAGGCTGTGGCTGCTGCACGGGGCGCGTTTGAAACATTCGCTTTTGTTAGCCGCGAAGACCGGATCGAGATCCTCCAGAATTTGATCGCTGAATACAAAAAACGTATGCCTGAAATGGCTGCGATCATCACCGAGGAAATGGGTGCGCCGACCAAACTAGCAAACGGTGCACACGCCCCCTCTGGCATTGGCCATTTGATGACAGCGCTTAAGGTGCTTGAGAATTACAGCTTCCATGAGGAYCGYGGYCCRACCCGGATYATGAAAGAGCCWATYGGYGTWGTCGGYATGATCACGCCGTGGAATTGGCCGATCAACCAGATCGCCTGTAAAGTGGCCCCTGCAATTGCGACGGGCTGCACGATGATTTTGAAGCCAAGTGAAGTGGCACCGTACAGCTGCCAACTGTTCACCGAAATGGTTCATGCAGCTGGCGTGCCGGCTGGTGTTTATAACGTTGTTTACGGTGAAGGCATGACAGTAGGCGAAGCGCTTTCTGGCCACGAAGGCGTGGATATGATGTCTGTAACAGGTTCCACCCGTATGGGCGCCGCCGTGCAGGCAAATGCCGCGAAAACAATCAAGCGCGTGGCGCAGGAACTTGGCGGAAAATCAGCCAACATTCTGCTCGACGATGCTGATTTTGAAACTGTCGTAACACGCGAAACACTGAGTGCTATGCGCAATACTGGCCAAACTTGCACGCTGCTCAGCCGTATGCTGGTGCCACATGACCGTATGGACGAAGCCGCTGAAATCGCGGGCCGTGCAGCCAAAACCGTTGTAACCGGCGACCCGACCAGCGAAGACACGTTTATGGGCCCAATCGCCCACGTTGCCCAATTTGAAAAAGTTGGTGTGCTGGTGCAAAAAGGCATCGATGAAGGCGCGCGCCTTATGGCTGGCGGCGTAGGCCGCCCGGACGGCGTTGACCCAGACGGTTATTTCGTGAAGCCAACAGTGTTCGCCAACGTGACACCTGATATGACGCTCGCGCGTGAAGAAGTGTTTGGCCCTGTGCTGTCCATCATAGGTTACAAAGATGAAGCCGAAGCCATCCGCATCGCCAACGATAGTGAATACGGCCTATCAGGCGCAGTACAATCTGCCAGCGTTGAACGCGCGCAAAAAGTGGCCGCTAAACTACGCACGGGCATGGTGACCATCAACGGCGCAGCAGGTGATCTRTCWGCACCGTTCGGTGGTTACAAGCAATCCGGCAACGGCCGTGAATGGGGYGATCACGCCTTCGCTGATTTCCTCGAAGTAAAATCCGTGATGGGCTTCAACGCCTAGGTACAATTTTTTTTAGTGGCATAGAAGAAGGCCCTGTTTCTTATTGAAGCGGGGCTTTTTCTATTCACCAGGCTCGCACAGTACCGTCTGTTTGCACCGTTCAGCATACAAGCGCTCGCGTCTCGTTAGGTCACGAAACTTCTTTCTGACTAACGCTAAATCCCTCTTAACTCGGTTTTCCTTGTCGCTTCGCCGTTCCGCAATGGTTTTGAGGAAGTATCCGCCTTTTCCTTCGTAGGTGCCGTGTCGGAATTTGAGTATATGAATATAACCTTTTGTTTCTGTTAGCGTTTGAAACAACAGCTCGGCATGGCCCAAGTTTCTGGTGCAYCTGAAAGTCACATTGATGATATCGAAATAGTCTTTGAATTGCTCTCGGATGTCGGGGCGTGGGTATCCGCCTAGGGAAAATGCCAACATTGGGCGCGTTTCATATTTCTTATGCTTGTATTCAAAAACTATGTGGTTACCAGCGCAAACGATTTTGTGGGTTACAATAGCTTCATTGCGGTGGACCAGCTCATAACTTGGGCTATCATATTCTGATTGGGAGTAACCAGCGGCGGAAAACACAGTTGCGAAAGTGCAAAGTGATAAGATGCGGATGAGCATATGTTTTCCCCAAATGACAACTGGACCCTATGAGTAGCAATACAGTTTATGAGGGAACAAAACAGCTCTTTCTATACTTGGCTGGTTAGTCACCAAAAACTAACGCGTTTCTCTGGCGGTAGRTATAGGAARTCGTCCTTGCTTACAGCGAASGCTTCGAACCAGCTGTCGATGTTTCTAAGCGCRCCGTTYAGGCGRATGGCRCCGTGGCTGTGGGTGTCGAGTGCCAAAATGGTTTCTTCGGCNTYTGMNTNTTGTKGNCKGYWMRKNCGSTKNKTKSGCWRARCCWNGKTNNAGAAKYKTTSCTSKWSRGCGGCAACCGCAACAAATTCACCGTCACTGGTTGGATAAATCTGATAACGCGGTGAGCCACCGGTGAGCAACTCTCCACCGTTTTTTGGCCATTGGTCGCTTAAGTTTCCGGCAGCCGAGGCCCAATAGGTGAGCATGAACATATTGTCGGTCATGGCAATGTCAAGGTGTGTGC
>JAESRJ010000155.1 GCA_016764715.1 Kordiimonadaceae bacterium
CAGCAAGTTATCGTATGCAAATTCACTACGGAAACTGGTGACGGGCTTCAGATGCTTGAGGTTCTCAATAATCTCCGTACGAGAGAACGCGGGCGATGGAAACATCATCAGATCCCCTGCCCCCAAACCAAGGCCACTGTTATGAATAAGCAGGTCTTTAATGGTAAATTCGCGCGTTACCCAGGGGTCATACAATTGGAACGCCGGGATATGGTCTATTACCTTATCTTTCCAGGTGATTTTCCCTTCGTCAACCAACAGCGCAAGTGCTGCGGCCGTAAAGGATTTACCGGTGGATGCAATACTAAACAGCGTYTCGGCATCAACRKCACCRGYTTTWCCRACWTCGCGCACGCCGTAGCCTTTGGCGTGAATAACCTTGCCGTCCTTGATGATACCCACCGCAATGCCGGGCACCTTGAATGTTTCCATAGCACGCTTAACAAGCGCATCAATTTCGGCTTCATTTAGCCCTGGGCGTTCGTTCTCAGTTGCTCTCGCATAAGCCAAGGCAGGCGCGGAGCATTGCAGACTTAGGGCGGCAAAAGCAGCGGCCACTAGCAACGGTTTCATTTTTATAGTCATTGTCTAAATCCCCTAAATACTGTGTTCTGAACYCAGGCTCCGACTTAGCCATGCCAAATTTCGCCAAGCGTGCGTTTAAAGTTGCCGCCGAGTATCTGTTTGATATTGCYATCAGAATAGCCGCGCGTCAGCAGGGCATCCACCAAGTCGAATGTTCGCTTGGGATGATCAAAATCATCTGCATCCAGTTTGTCGCGGAACTTGTAGCTTTCCTTGTACTGAGCTTTTAGCGCGCTATACCCCGGCTCAGGGATATCATCATATCCGTCCATATCCATGTCAGAGCCTATGCCCACATGGTCAATCCCCACCAGTTTGGTGATATAATCAACATGGTCCACAATCTGGGCTATCCCTGTAGGTTCTTTGTCACTAACAAAATTCCGCACCCCCGTAATGCCCATCACACTGCCGGACTTTGCCATGGCAATAATCGCTTCATCAGGCTTGCAGCGCACATGGCCGCCAGCCAGCGCTCGCACATTGGAATGTGTTACCAGCACCGGTTTTTTCGAAACCTCAAAGGCATCAAGGGTGGTTTGGTCGCCGCAGTGCGAGACATCCACAGCCATACCGAGCGCGTTCATGCGCTCCACCACCGCAACGCCGTAACTGCTAAGCCCTCCGTCTCTGCGGTCGGTCGCGCCCGTGCCAATCAGGTTTCGACTGTTATAGGTAAGCTGGCTGATCCGCTGGCCTAAATTATAGAATAGGTTCACGTCATCAAGCGTTTGGAAGTGWTCGGAGTTCTGAATACCGATAATCATGCCAACGCGCCTGCCTTTTTCCAGCTGATCCAGATCAGCGATACTATCAATGCGGCGAATATGGTCAGGGTGATTGGCTACAATGCCGTTCATTCTGCCAACAAACGCAGCAGCCCCGTCCGCACCGAGCCCTACAGCTGGGTGAAACACATCAATGCCCGATCCAAGAACCACCTTCAGGTGCGCGTCTGTTACCAGAAAGCTATCCTCAGTTTTGGCTTTCCCCGCCATTGCAGCATTGATCATCGGGCCAAACGGATACACAGCAGACAGCATGTCAAACACATGCGTACCGTTCACCAGATCAATCGCTTTGGCGCTGTATTTCTTGTCGCTTGCCGCRAACACCTGAAAGCTACCCAAATTGAGCATAGGGAATGCCACGGCCGCTACCCCGGCGCTTCGAAGAAACTGTCTCCGTGTTTTCGTCATGATATCTCCTCCCGACAAAGCGCCGCTTTTGCGGTCGCTCAAATGTACCTAAATGAAATTAAAGCCGATCATGTTCCAATAGTTCAGTTTGACAATAAAATTGACAAGAACGAGCGCGAACAAGGCACAGTGAATTTTTCGTGYGATTGTGAAATTCGTTTTTGCGAATAAAGGGTAAAGCCCYGCAGTGCCCGCAACAGCGAATGCCAGCATCACCAGTCCGAGAACRGAAAAARCATACACCTCGGGGAATGGCCAGAACGACAAAGCATCTCTGCCAAGTGCGCCCAGTTTCATGATAGAAAGCCCAAAAAACAACAGCGTAACAAGGCCTGTAATGGCAGCCRCCAAAGTGCCTWGGTTTATCCACCGATCCACGCCCATTTCAACTGTGCCACTMCCCTTGCGACGCCAAGCCGACGATAATTGCAAAAGCGCGCCCGCAACCAGCAACGCAAACGCCGTATAAAGCGACGTAGCGCTTGTACTAGATGTTACCCGGTCACTGGCAGCGTGGCCGTAAGTGGAATAGACSCGCTTGGCCATGCCGTCACCGTCCAGTTCGAATGCCACGACATCGCCGGTTACATGGTTCCGGAAACTTGCTTCCTTTATTCTGTAATATTCAGCGGCCTTGCCGCCAGACGCAATAACCAGTGTGCCGTTCCCTGTGGGGGCAACAGCCGTCAAACTGCCAGATAGCGAGAARGCTTTCGCGAACTTCGAATATATGCGCCGYGTCGTCATATAACTGCCTGCAAAYTTGGCAGCGTCTGCRTCGGTCAATGCGATRCGGGCGGGCAAAGGCTTTGCTGCGTCCCCAATCARATACTGCATGATCAATTCGGACGGATCATGCACSGTGCGCGARATRCCACTGCCGTTAGTMGAGGCAAAAAYGCCAATCCCCAGTTCAGGCACCATCAACATATTGGTAAAAGATGTGCCCGTGGCACCGCCGTGTTCAAASSTGMWRKMGSSMWRMWWSKSRYTKSWRSKRRWMCMGYGCKKRWAKYSMSRMCCMTGMYTGMYRSGWKACGSMYYWGKYTRRWGMMKYGCYMSKRKWGCTTCACTAAGCACGCGCGTACCGTCCAACATACCACCGCCGAGATACATCAACATATAGCGCGCCATATCGTGGGCTGTGGACGACATCGAACCCGCGGGGGCCGCGAGCACCAGCTCAAAAGGCGTTGCCTGCAAAGCCCCGCCAGCCGAACTATAGGATTGCGCGACATTGGCCAACATGCTGTCAGAAATATGGGACGGATGCCCAGCACGAATGGGCTGCTTGGCTGTTGTATGCTCCATACCAAGTGGCTTGAAGAACGTCGCATCCARATACTCTTCCCATGTCATACCGGACGTAATTTGCACGATATAGCCAGCCAGCGCAGCACCGTAGTTGGAATAGCTGGTGATCTCACCCGGCGCAAAGACCCGCGCTGGGATATTGCCCGCCAACCAAGTTTCCAAATCCGTGTAAGTGGTTTCGTCTTTCACAAATAAATCGCGGTACGCTTCTTCAAAGCCCGGCCGGTGGGATACAAGATCCCGCAGGGTTATCGGCTTCCCAAAWGCTTCAGGGATCTTAAATTTGGTCAGGTACGTGTTTACGTCCGCGTCCAAACTCAGTTTCCCTTCCCCCACAAGTTTCATCACGGAAGCAAAGGTGAATGTTTTAGTGGTGGAGCCGATGCGGAACATGTGCAAGCCAGGGTCGACCGGCATTCTGGCTTCCACATCGGCGTAGCCGTACCCTTTACTAAGGACGACTTGGCCGTCCYGTACAATGGAGAGAGTAAGGCCAGCCACAGCCTTTTCCTGCATGGCTTTTGCGATGACACCGTCAACAAAAGCCTCAAGCTGTGGGTCGCCAGCAGCCGCGTCTGCGGCCACCAGTTCAACATGAGCAAACAGACCCGCCCATATCAGCATCAAAGTTTTCAACATTACTCTCTCCCTCTCTAKCRCWTCAAAANTACTGGNTTACGGATARTTGAACCCRAGGAAATTCCARTAGAAATAGAACCACGCCATAAACACCGACGCGAACGCCACTAGCGTAAAGTGAATGSRBSKBYCYMTRCGCCANNRRSCCWSAYSCSABKMYTKRNAYKGYWMMYSAYGNMKGTYGNNCCAGCCCWGCAATCGCTGCYARGTTCGGGARCAGYAAAGCWGCCTTRAAYAYGAAMGGWATWTCRGAGAARAGCTCKGYCTGAWATRCSGCKARGAYCATCCCCATCATYACAAGRAAAAAYARGTTYAASCCRCTGGTGCCSAGCGAWAGGCGRATGGCCRTGCGCTCRCCGCCSGTCATGGYTTTGAAYTCYTTGCGCCGATATAGCCAACCTACCCAAACCGTTAGAAACATAAGAAACGAGAAACCTGGCAGTAAAAGCCCGAACAAAGGCGAGGCCGCCGCTGGGGCCCGGCTAGCCGCCATAAACGGCGCGGCATCAAGGAACAGGTCCTGAATATTCCCGTTCTCATCTTCGCCGAACGCAATGCGCGCGGTCCCGTCCACCTGGCGAAATAGGTTCTTGCCGATTTCAACAAACTGGCGCCCGCCGCCGAAGGCCAACAACAGCGTGCCGTCCGCTGTTGCCACAACATTAATGGCCCCAGCAATACCGCCTGCTTTTTCAATGGTGCTTTCATTATGTCGCCAGAATGAATACCTGCCWGCATATTTTTTGACGCGCTCTTTCGAGCCTTCAGRCGGYGTGATAGCCACTAGCGGTACAGGGTAATATTTATCATAAAATTCCTGAATAAGCTCGCCGCGGGCCTTGCTGCCCTGTGCTCCCATATAAGAGACGAAAATGCCGAGGYTCTCTGCTTCGTCCAGCATCAGATTGCTGTGGAACGAGAAGGTATCCCCGCCGTGACCAATAAGCCTGTGTCCGTTTACAAACTGCTCGTAAAAGCCGTGCGCCATGCCGGACATTCTAGGATCATGGCTAAAAAGCCGTGTATGCATCAGCGCCGTGGTTTCGGGTTTCAGTATCTGGCCACCGCCCAACCTGCCGCCGTTCAAATGCGCTAACATAAAGCTGGCCATATCAGTTGCGGTAGATGACAGTGAGCCTGCAGGCGCGAAGTTTGCGATAATCTCAAACGGCTTAGTGGCATAAATGCCAGCTTTACGCTCTTGCGCTTCTGCCATGTTAGCTATCAGGTTTTCCGGTAGTGGCTCATGAAAGCTTGAACTTGCCATGCCTAGCGGGTCAAAAATATTCGCTTTGATATAATCGTTAAACGGTGTTCCCGACACATTTTCCACGATCAACCCCGCGAGCGCAGTCGCGTAATTCGAATAGGAAGAATAAACGCCCGGCTTGTTTAGACGGCGCGGGACGTATTTTGCCATCGCCTCCCGCAGCGAAATGGCATTGTCAGGATCGATGATAATCAGATACCCCAGCCCCCCTTCTTCAAAGCCTGCCGTGTGGGTAAGAATATGCGTCAGCGTAATGGGTTCATCGAACGTATCTGGAATTTGAAACGATTTGAGGTAGGTGTTCACATCCACATTCAAATCAAGCTTGCCCTGTTCCACTAACTGCATCACAGCAGTCCAGGTGAACAGTTTAGATGTCGACCCTGGGCGAAACAGCGTTTTATCCGCTGCAACCTTTATCGTGCGCGCGGCGTCCGCATAGCCGTAGCCCCTCGCGAACACGACTTTGCCGTCTTTCACGATCGACACAGTTGCMGCAGGGATATCCATTGAGCGCATCTGGTTYTCTATCACCGCATTGATGAATGTATCCAGCTCAGCCAGACCCGCTGTAGGTGCCTCAGGCTCCGCTACTGCCGCAGGTGCCTCAGCCTCTTGCGCTAACGCAGCCCCRACSGGCACTACTAGATACAGTGCTGCCGCTATAGACAGCGCCATCTTTGAAAGTAAGTTTTTAAGTCGCATTTTTTCCTCCTCTTTCGCCTTCTATTATTGTACTTATCAGCCCCAWAGTAAGCYCAGCAAACGCCCCAGTTATGCGCAGCCAGACTGAGCCTGCACCGGCAAGCGAGATCAAAGCATCAGGCGCCCGCCGCCGCTATTTCAACTATTTCCGCTAGAAGCCGGGAATAGCTGCCTATCTCCATAGAAAACTATCTGCACGCCCCTCATTTGAGGATGCTCTATAGTTAGTGTGTTTTAGTACTGATCGGTTTGCCGGGATAAACACCTGCGGCAAGCTGCTCATTTTCAATTACAATCACCCCATTAACGACCACATGTTTGATGCCCGACGAAAATTTATTCGGCTCACTGTAGGTCGCGTTATCAATCACCTTAGCGGCATCAAAAATTGTTATGTCTGCATCTGCGCCGACTTGTATCCGCCCTTTGTTTTTCATTACAGGAGTGAATTCCTCAAGCCGCTTCGCTGGGAAATATGTCATACGCGCAACGGCGTCTGCCAAGGTGAGCGTGCCCTTTTCCCGAACATAACGGCCTAGTACGCGTGAAAATGTGCCCATGCCTCGCGGGTGCGCRCGCTGCTCAAGCGTTTCAAGTGGCATACCGTCCGAGGCAATGATAACTCCCGGATGTCGCATGCTTTGCTCAACCCATTGCTCTTTCATCACATGAATAATGACAATGCCGTCGGGATATTGGGCGCGGTATTCGTCCCACATGTTTTTGCCTGTAAATCGCTCMCCCGTTGGCGGCCACTCAATATCACCGTAGGAAATGTTAAATTTTTTCTGCCAATCATGATCAAAAATACCCGAGTTAATACCTGTCGAGCCCGCTGTGTAAGGGTAAAGCTCTGTAGTAACATCCAAGCCTTCAGCCTGAGCAGCATCAACCATCTTCAAGTAAAGGGCTACCCGTGCCAGCCCTGTGCTCACCAAATGCACCATATGCATGCTGCCGCCAGTTTTGCGTGTCAGGTCAATCAGCTCTTTCAAGCCAGATGGGTCCATGCCGTCKTCTGCCATCCTGATATGAATAAAAAGAGGTACCTTGCGGCGGGCAGAAATTCGAAACAGGCCTTCTAGCTCCGCTTCGTTTACGCCTAGMGATAGATAATCAAGCGGTAAACCAATGCCAATGGCGCCGTTRTCRATATCTTCTTCTACAAGWGCCAARATTTTCGCCAAYTCAGCCGGYGTYGCYACTTCRTGGAAYGTGCGCTTGGGRTCCCCTTCTTTTATTTCGCCCCTGGCGTCTCCATAACCAGCAGAATATCCAAAATTAATATAGGAGCGACCATCCCGCTGCTGCATAAATTGCACTAGATTATGGCTGCCACCTTCCAACTCAAGCGCTGTGGTAACGCCGTCGTGCACTTGATAGGTTTGCGCCACGGTATTTTGCCCGTGGGCGTGCAAATCAATAAAGCCGGGAGAAACAATCAAGCCTTCGGCGTTCAGCTGTTTTTTGCCGTCGATGCTGCGCTCAGTAATCAGCCGGATACGGCCACTGCTAATGCCTATATTTCGAACGGCGTCCAGTCCTGTCTCTGGATCAAGGACCCTACCGCCTATAATCACGAGGTCAAACTTGTCGCTAGCGAACGCTGAGCCAGCTGTGATCGTAGCTACTAAACCAACTACGGCTACGACCAATAATCCAAGTATGAATTTCATCCTATTCTCCCCTTTAAACCGTCGTTGTTTCTTTTCCCATCAACCCCACAGTGCTGGTGTCGGCAGGCTTACAATGCCGCCGTCCCCGTAGCTCAGCGCGTGCTCCA
Source organism: Kordiimonadaceae bacterium (assembly GCA_016764715.1). GTDB lineage: Bacteria > Pseudomonadota > Alphaproteobacteria > Sphingomonadales > Kordiimonadaceae > Kordiimonas. The sequence continues at coordinate 7,496 of JAESRJ010000155.1, forward strand.
CATCTTGCTTTAGAAAGAGCGGGCCATCTATATCGACAAACTCACAGTATTGTCCCACCACGTAGGCTGGTGCCATCGACAGGGACGAGCCTGTCATATTGCCAACCATCAGGCCTTTGCCGTCCCGTTTAGCGAGGCCGACGAGTTTCAGCGCTTCGGTCAAACCGCCGCATTTATCAAGTTTGATATTGATCACGTCGTAGCGTTTGGCGGCCTCAGCATACTCAGACGCGTCTAGGCAACTTTCGTCAGCACCCAACGGCACGGAAGATACATAACCCTCCAGCATTTGATCGCCGCCACGTGCGAGCGGTTGCTCGATCATTGCAATACCGAGCTTTTCAGCCGCAGGCGTATATTCTTTTAACTCCTCGAAGCTCCAACCCTGATTAACATCAACGATCAACGTCGCATCAGGGCGTGCTGCGCGAATAGCTTCCAGCTTGGCGATTGGTTCTTCGCCGCTTAACTTTATTTTCAAATTTGGATATTGAGCAAAACTTTTAGCCGCCTTCGCCATCGCCTCAGGGCTGCCTATACCAATTGTAGAAACCGACGACAACGACTTCACTTTTACGTTCAGCGTTTCCCAAATTGTTTTGCCTGATTGCTTCAGTTGCAAATCCCAAAACGCACAATCAAGCGCATTACGCGCGCCTCCGGGCGGCAGCATGCCCTGAATTTCCTCCCGGCTCACGCCGTTTTGGATAATTTCTACAAGGGGCTCAAGCTGGGCCAGTATCGTTTCCGCGGTGTCTCCAGTATAATAGACACCGATGCCTTCACCGCGCCCAACGACACCGTCTTGCTCCAGCATAATCCGCACACTGTCAACATCTTCAAAAACATAACCCGTGATGACGAAAGGCGCTTTCAGCTGAAAATTATGTTTCTCAATCGTGATCTTCATTTTATGCGACCCCTCTGAAACGAAAGTCCGCGTTAAGGCGTTCAATGATCGAACCGGTTCCGTTTCGCACGGGGTCAACACACGGCAAACCCACGCGCGCCGACAGGGCTTGTAGGTAAACCTCAGCTCCTTCGACGGGCAAGCTCGAGGTATTCACACTGACACCAACACAGCGGATCAGCGGGTTATACTGTTTGCCAATCGCCATTGTACGTTCAATCACTGCTTCAACGGACGGTAGGGCAAATTCTTTCCAGCCTTCAATTTTAGAACGGCCTGCCTGCGTGCACACAACAAATGCATCGGGCTGCGAACCAATCAAAAGGCCCATACTCACGGCACCGTATCCAGGGTGAAACAAGCAGCCCTGGCCTTCAATTACATCCCAGTGGTCAGCCGTGTTATCGGGCGACAACAGTTCARCAGCACCCGACAGAAAATCCGCAACCACAGCATCAATGGGCAGGCCTTTACCGGCGATCATAATGCCGGTCTGGCCGCTTGCCCGAAAGTCTGCATTCATGCCAGCTTGCTTCATGTCTTTTTCAAGCGCGAGGGCCGTGTATTTCTTGCCAACTGCACAGTCTGTTCCCACGGTAAGCAAGCGGTTACCCGTGCGCTTCATGCCGTTGCCGATGGGTAGGCTTTTAGGCGGCACGCGAACATCCACAAGCCGCGCGCCTGWTTTTTCAGCCGCAGCAACAAGGCGCGGCACTTCGTAAAGCCGCTTGTGCACTCCTGCAACTACATCCATGCCCAGCCATGCAGCCGCTTCCAGTGTATCAATCCACGCGTCTGAGATATGGCCRCCSACCGAAGCWGTGCCAACGACAAGCGACCGCACTCCCGCGTCCGCTGCCTGCTGCAAGGTCATGTCTGGCAAACCCAAATCAACCGTGCAGCCAGCGAGCCGAAGCTGGCCTTTGCAAAGTTCCGGCCGCCAGTGCGCCAAACCTGCCCCTGTTTTGGCATAGGCCAAGTCTGTTTCCTTACCAAGAAAAATCAGATAGGGCGCTTCTAAATCTATTGTATCCAAGGGTTTATCCTTACCTATATCGCTTTTAACTGCTATTTTATTTAGTGTAACCGGGGCCGCGAAGCACTTGACCTGGCGTCGCACCCGTGTGCTGGCCTTCCTTAAGAACCACCACACCGTTCACCAGTACATAATCGATACCCGTTGGCTTATTGGTCGGTTCATCCCAGGTCGCTGTGTCTTGAATGGTGGCAAAATCGAAAATCACGATGTCCGCCTTTAACCCCTCGCGAAGAAGGCCACGGTCCATCAGGCCCATTCTTGCAGCGGGCCAGCTGGTGATTTTGCGGATTGCGTTTGGCAGCGTAAGAACACCCTCGTCCCGTACGTATTTTGCAATGATACGAGGGAAGGTGCCGTAGCTACGCGGGTGCGGCAAGCCAAGCGTATCGTTCCCGCCCTCTTCCAGTGAAGCCCCGGCATCACTGCCAATACTTACAAAGGGGCTCTGCATCGCCAAGCGGACGTCAGCTTCATTCATCATGAAAAACAGCCCCATCACCCGGTTTGGATAGGCTTCAAGCATCATATCCCACGCGGCGTCGGCTGGGTCTTTTTTCAAGGCCTCGCCAATGTCGGCAAAGTTCTTGCCGTGATACTGGCTGTATTTTTCGAGATGCGAGTTTGCCAGAACCACATTTTTCCATCCACCAGATGAATAAATTAAATTGGTCCAACCCGGTTGCGGCCCCGCCGCGAGATCAGCCTTCATTCGCTTCCGCGAAGCTGGATTTCTAAAATGTTCYAAGCCAGCTTCTAAGCCGTCTGCGAAAACCCAGTTGGGCGCACTTACCCCGAGCCCCGTACCGCCCGCTATATACGGATACATATCAGCAGCGACATTCACGCCTCGGTCGCGCGCATCTTCTATAAGTTTCAGGGCCACAACCATATCCTTGCCCCACGTCGGCGAATAGGCTGCCTTCAAGTGAAAAATCTCAACACCGGCCCCGCTTGCCTCGCCAATACGAATGGCCTCGCTAACGGCCTCCAGCAGCTTGGAACTCTCATCCCTGATATGGCTGGCATACATGCCACCGTACTGGGCCACTACTTTGCTAAGCTCAATCAGGTTTTCGGTTTTGTGGTAGGAGGACGGCGGGTATATCAATGCCGTYGTTATCCCCATTGCACCAGCTTCCATCGCCTCAGCTACCAGTAGCTTCATCTCTTCCAGCTGCTCGGCGCTCGGATCGCCAGCACCGTCACCGAACACTGCTACCCGCGCTTGCGTGGCCCCGTAATAGGTGCCGAAGTTGACTGAWATGCCTTTGGTTTCCAGTTCCGTGAAATAGGCGTCCAAATCAGCCGCATTTACCGGAGTTCCGCCCTCGCCAGCGATTAGCGATGTAACACCCATGTTAATTTTATTGGGCGCGAGGCCGACTTCGAGCAAAGCACTACCCGATTGGTCCATCATATCAATCCAACCYGGCGAAACATATTTGCCMGAYGCATCRATCTCCTGRTSGCCYTTRCCKGTRATTTTACCKATTTTGACAATCCTGCCGTCYTTCACAGCAAGATCAGCCCTAACCCAAGGGTTGCCAGCACCGTCCAGCAACCGCCCGCCACGAATAACAATATCGTATGCGGCGTCTTTCGCTGCCGCCATCGGTGCCAACAAGATGGCAGTTAAAACCAAAACTATTAGACGCATTACCAAGTTCCTCTACGGGTAATTTTCCAAACACCAACTGTCATCAACGGGATGATCAGCACGGCGATGAAAACGAAGGTTAAAAGTCCGTAGCCATCTGCTATCAGATCAACAATTCCAATCTGGCTTGCCGCAAAAATTGACACTACTAAAAACGAAACTGAAACTAAGGGTCGAGCATACTGAGGCAGAGTTTTGCCTTGCTCTGAAAAGCTAACGCTGACGCGTTCATTAACAGCATGCAACATTGCGGCGCCTGTCTCAACAAATGTCCCAAATACGACAATTTGAAAAACCACCTCAAGCCAGCCAATGTTCATCGCCGCCATCAAGGCCGTTGCTGGTACCGGTGCATCGCCTATCTCGGGATACATGCCCATCATTGCCGTAAAAAAAAGAGCCGCCGGAATAACCGCAATTGCTCCCGCGATCAAACCGGCGCCTATAGTTTCACGCTGCGAGGCGTGGAGGTTAGTGGCAAACAAAACTGCTGGTAAAATTGCTAAATTATAGCCGGAATAAAGTACACCGCTGGAAATCCAGCCGTCGCTGACTGTTGCCCCGCTGAAAGCACCCTCTATTTCCGGGCCAAATACCTTGAAGGCCAAGATGAAAAGGATCAGATACACGCCGTACAGCAGGAATGACCATCCCGCGAGGAGCCGCTTGATGGCCTCAGTGCCACTGAACACAAGCGCGCCAATGAATAAAATCAATCCGAGAGTTCCGACAATCGGCGGCAATCCAAAAGCACTTTCGGTCAATTGGCCCGCGGCAGAGCCAATGACTGATAAAATTAGGAGAAGTTGCAGCAAAAAGGCGATTTCAAAAACCACCCAASCYGGCCCAAGCAGCGCCTTGGTGAATTTGCGGTAGTCATAGGCTTTCATAACGCGAGCGAACTCGAACCCTGCGGCCAGCACGACGCCAAATATCAAGCCTGAGACCAACAGCCCCAGCAAGCCACCAATTGGGCCGAGGGCGAAGAAAAACTCAATCAGTTCGCGCCCTGTGGCATAGCCACCGCCAATAAGCACTGACTGGAATACAAAGCCCGGTAACAGGTAAATTTTGAAAAAACGCGTCATATGCTAAGGCTGTCTACTTTTTCTATTTTTGTCANTTTGNGGCCAAGCAATCACTTGGCCCTGTTTTCGTTGTCGAACCCTCGGGGCTACCGGGGGGTAAAAACCCCAAGGGCTCCAGGGAGTTCCGTCTAAAAGTCCACGCGAAAGTTCGCTCCAATTACACGAGGCCGCTCAAAAACACCGGTTGATACACCTGTTCGCGCGTCATTCCTGCTCACAAGAGCCCGCTCATCAAAAATGTTGGTAGCATATAGGCTTATAGAAAAACGTTCAGTCGAAAACGCCACATTCATGTCGGCCAAAAACCTGTCATCAACCACGGTAGMAAAATTGGCCAATGAGCCRCTGAACGCSGATACMGAGCTACCAGTGTAGCGAGCGCCGCCACCCACCGTACCGGTCCAATCCCCGCCAAGATCAAAGATATAATTCCACTGCAGGGAACCCTTCCATTTAGGCAGCTGGGGGAATTCTTCCCCTGCCGCGCCGCCAATGGTTGGTTCGTCGTCGTTGAGCGTGCTTTTGGTATAGCTAAGGTTAGCGGTGAGACTAAAGCCATTGGAAGGCCTGACAGTCACTGAACCCTCGAAACCGTACGCCGACAGGCCATCAGCGACATTGCCGCCTGTGCTCACACCGTTTGCAACGATCGGGGCCTGAAAATTCGCCCAGTCAATTTTCCAAAGTGCAAAGTCATAGCTGGCTTTGCCGTCCAACGCTTTACCTTTGGCACCAATTTCGTAGCTCCACGCCTTGTCTGCAAAAACAATGGGCGGTGCTATATCCAGGCCTGTTCCCGGATCAATAATAGGGATGTTAGCTTGCGCGGGGCGGTACCCACTGGCCGCGCGTGCATATAGCGAGAGGTCATCGTCCACCCTGTAGCGAGCCGCKAGTAGATAAGTCTCCACAGTGTCTTCAAGAACTTCTCCCTGAATATCAGTGGCCCCCGCTAAAACACCCGTTACAAGCACGTTAAGCCGCACTTCGTTTTTACTAACACGCACGCCGCCCGTCAGGTCAAACCTGTCATTAAAATAGTAGGTTACATCGCCGAASCCTGCATATTCTGTRTAYTCAGAWGGGAAATCTGCGAACAACAGGTTAAACGCCGGTACTGCCTGCGCATCCTGAATGTTGAAGGTCTCTTCATTGGTATAATAAAAGCCTGCGATCCATTCGAGTGTTTGGCTAGAATCTGATGTCAGCCTAATTTCTTGAATAACTTTTTCCGCTCCTGAAGTACCTACAAACGACACGGCAGTGGTGGTGCCCGGCTCCCGCCCGCTAAACAAATCGGCAAGGCCAGCCAGCGCAGCAGTAAGATCTGCCACAGTCGAAATGTCATACTCAGTAAAGCTGGTTGTCGAAGAMAGCGTCGCACCGCCAAAATCATAATYGACTGTCGCGGAATAGATTTCAAAATCGAGCGATCGCGGGCCCGGTGTGTTGACGGAAGTGAAATCACCGAACAACGCATCCGTAGTGCCGCTGCCTGCCAGATTAACTGCGGCACCCAAATCATTTTTAGTGCTTTGCTTCAAATACTTAAATCGGAGATCAAGCCTATCATTTGGTTTAAAAAGCACATCCACCGCGTAGCCTTCAACGGTCGCGTCGTCCGCATCTTCTTCCAGCACAGTGCCTGTGGCTGGATCAACTACATCAACGTATCCTGCCGCGTCCCTATAGTAACCTGAAACAGTCACACCCAGCACGTCTTCAACGATGGGTACACTCACCCGGCCACTATAGGTTTGGCCAAAGCCACCTGATTTGGTTTGTGAAAAATCTACGCTGGCTGAGGCCCTGAATTCCTCTAGCGCCGGGTCGCGGGTGATATAGCGCAGYAAKCCRCCMACMGAAGTRGACCCAAAAAGCGTGCCCTGCGGACCCTTGATCACTTCGATCCGCTCTATATCAAACAGCAAGCCATCGAGGAAAATCGACGCGCCATTTGAGAAATTGGTATTGGATGTAAGCGGTGTATCATCCAGATAAATACCAAAAACCGGCGTAGCAGAGGACTGCGGTACGCCGCGCGCAGATATATTGCCTGTTCCAGGTGCGCCGCCATCCGTAAATGTGACACCCGGTGTATAGCTCAGAACATTCTTAAGCTGCTGCTGGCCTTTGAATTTAAAATCATCCGGCGAAATCGCAGTAACTGCCGCAGGTACATCCTGCAGCGACTGTACGCGCCTGCCTGCCGTTACCAAAATTTCGTCCAATACAGTTTCGTCATCATCCCCTGCGTTYGTGTCTTGTGCTGATACAGCCGATGACAGCGCAAGTGCTGATACAGCTGTCATTTTAGATAACTTCCGGATCAAGTCCCTAGACATGAAAATCCTCCCTTAAGCCATCCCCCGTGTGATCCCTACTGCACTCCCCAGTGGCAGCGACCCGAGCAAACTCCCCCGCTCGGGTCAGAATCAGTGATTAGATAAGTGCATAGTAAATATTATTTGTACAGCCTTAATGTAGATTTATGGCTGTGTTAATTTCATGAATGTAGGAATTGATTGCTTGCACAGCGCAGTTTCCGTGTTTAAGGATAAKAAGAATRCAACGAAGAAGGAGCGCGCCYGTGCCCGCCAGCGACACYGTWATMAACGACCTTGATGAAGCTTAYGAGATTGTGCTCGACGCTATTGTTACGCAAATATTGGCGCCAGGGCAGAAAGTGTCCGAGAATATTTTAAGTGATATGTTCGGCATCAGCCGCACAGTGTCGCGCAATATGATTGAGCGCTTAATCGCCAAGCATTTCCTGATTTCCGTGTCACAGCGTGTCACACAGGTGGCGCCGCTTACTTTAATGGAAATCAAACAGAACTTTGCGCTTCGAAAAATGCTGTTGCCAGAGATTGTTTCCATGGCATCAGGCAATGTAAATTATGACGAGCTCTATGCGCTAAACGATAAAATCACCGCGAGGTTACCCATTAAAGACGACGCCTCTGCGCTTAAGGTTCTCAAAACTAATAAACAGCTTAATTTGCTGATTTGCCAAGAGGCGGGCTACCCCCTGATGACAGACTGGGTCGAGCAATTAGAAGACATGGCCATGCGCGTTTACTGGATTTATGTGCGCACGAAAAAAAGCTTCCCTTACCTGAGTGAACAGCAAGCCAACACTTTCGCCATCATGAAAAACGGCGAACCTGCCGCCATCCGCAAAGCGATACACGACCTGCTGACGCAAACAGAAGAACGCATTTTGAATGCCATTTTTTCGCATGAACAGTTCTACACTCAGAACCTAAAAGTATAGTTTAATCAACGTATTACACTGAATTTGAACCGGATAATCTGCCATGTCTCTTCCTATCATTACGGCTGAAAATGATTTTGCGCTGTGGGCTGTAATGTTCCTACTAACCGGGTTAACGCTTGTATTCGAAAAGCTAAAATGGGGCCGCAAGGTATCTGGCCCAATCCTAATTATCGTCATGGCGGCGCTGCTTTCTAACCTTGGTATAATCCCAAAATCCGCCCCTGTTTACGATAGCATCTGGACCTTCGGCGTGCCGGTTGCWGTGGTTTTGCTGCTGTTCAATGCAAACTTGAAAAAGATATTCACCGAGTCTGGCCCTACCCTTTTGGCCTTCACAATTGGCGCACTCGGTACAACGGCAGGCGTAATCATYGGYGTTTGGCTGCTGCCGCTAGGCGACAAAACGCCAGAGCTAGCCGCYGTTTTCAGCGCGACTTAYATCGGTGGTTCCCTGAATTTCGCAGCGGTTTCAGAAGCCGTTAGTTTTACCGACAAAWCCTTGATCACAGCCAGCTTGGCCGCGGACAATGTAGTAGGAACTTTGTTTCTAGCCGTRCTTATTGCCCTGCCYTCAGTGAAACCAATTGCCAAATTTTTCGGCTACTCAGCGGATGATTTCAGCGCCAATGCAGATAGCGTCCTCAGCCACAGGGAAGCGACGTCAACACCAGAACTCACCGTGCTAGGGAYAGTAACCGTTCTCGGCATCGGCTTCATAATCGTTGCGGCAAGCAACATGCTGGCCGAAGCGGTAGGCCGCCCGGAGATTAAGCTACTGATTGCCACAGGTATCACGGTTGCGCTCTCAACCCTTGCACCCGCGCAGATGCAGCGCGCCACTGCCGCGTTCCCAATTGGCATGGTCATCCTCTATATGTTCTTCGGGCTTATCGGCGCCGGAGTGGATATTGTCGCGATGCTCAGCAGCGGGCTTGTCATYGCWGCCTTTGCCGCCATCATTCTGGCCGTTCATTTGCTTGTGTTGCTACCCATCAGCCGTCTGTTCAGGCTCAGCTTGCCTGAGGTCCTCATCGGCTCCAACGCTTGCGTCATGGGTCCGCCAACCGCCGCCGCAATGGCCGGAGCAAATGGGTGGAACCATTTGATAACACCCGCAATATTATGCGGAACGCTCGGCTATACGCTTGCCAATTTCATTGGCCTGTCACTTTTTACCTGGCTGAGCTAGCCCTATCAAACAGTAAAGTGGCAAACAAGTATTTTCCAGATTTAGCTATACTCGCGTCGCGGCTCAGCGCTGGTAGATTAATGGCAAGATTTTCCATGTTTCTGTAAGCGCCAATAATTATAAGGCCAAGGAGTTAGAAAACCAGCGATCAACGCCAAAGGCACCACCCACCAGGTGAGTATTGCCCCGCCCGTTAAAAGATAGTCCGTTAAGTTCATTGCGGTTTCCATAGCAAGCATGGAAATAAAGCTCATTCCGACGGCGGTTTTAAACGCTTTTGTGAACTCAAAACCGGCACGGAGCAGAATGACCGTTTCCAGCAAGATACTGGTTAGCAAGCCATTGAACATCGCGAGTGCCAATATGGCAAGTATCGACAATTGAGACTCGTTATATTGAAAATAGGCAATAGTTCCAAAATCACCAATCGCACAACCTAATAAACACCACTTTGTATTATGTGCGCTTTTAAGCCAGTTACTTCGATTGTTCCAGAAAGCCGCCATAATGTTTCTCCTAACGTACGATTACCCTAGGGCTATCTATAGGCTCGACTGAGTGACTTTGTGTTACATCCTGTTAGCTGATCGTTATACAATTTACAGTTTGTCTATAGGGGTTCTCAATTTTTGATCTTTCAAGGACCGAAAATGACTAGGCGTTAAGCCAGTAATCTTCTTAAATTGGCCGCTCAAATGCGCGACACTGCTAAACCCGACTTGAAAGGCAATTTCGCCAAGTGCCATTTCGCCGTATACTAAGAGCTCTTTTACTTTTTCCACACGCAGCCGAATGAAATACTGCTCGATGGTGATCCCTTCAACAGCAGAAAAAAGCTGACTAAGATACTTATATTCAAGACGTATGGCAGCACTTATATGCTCGGATAGAATTTTCTTGTTCGGATTTTCGATGTTCTGAATGTAATTCAGGCACGAGATTTTGATATCCTCAATCACCTTACTTTTCTTGTCACTGAGAATAGAAAAGCCTAACGCTTCTAAGGCGTCTGACAACACCTTCTGCTTATCATCAGATAAGCGATCGCCATAATGGTCACCAAAGTCTATTTCGCCTAGATCGACAGAAGCGTTTCGTAAATCCATRTTTCTCAATATGTCACGGACCATCAAGCAGCATCGATCACAAACCATGTTCTTTACATAAATTTTCATTTGCATCCTAACAACACCGACGTTGCCTCCCAAAATAGTCCATTTCCAATGGGGTTTACAGACTAATCATAGTCGGGCAAAAAAACTTTGGGCTGGGACAGCAATGAACATCCGCTTTTCGCGCCGCACAAACTACTGGTCGCGGTCTAACACACTAAGCGGTAATGATCGGCGACATAGCGTGAAGTAGCCTAAAGTAGCCAGAAGTATTGTAAAAGCTTCAAACGCTCTGTTGGAGTGTCCGCTACGATTTATAGCTCTTGAAGACAGAACTTTTAGGGGCGCCGGGCGCTTGAGTTAGAGGGCTCTATTTGGGTGCGGGGGTAGGTTTCACCAGCAGTCGCTTTACYTTGAGCTGTTGCCTTCAAGCCCTTTCTTTGCCAGGGCTTTCCCAACCGATACATTTCAAACCACGGACGCAACGTCCAAACCACAAAAGCCAGCACCTTAGTGGGTACTGGCTTTTGTGGATTGGTGGCTGAGACTAGGGTTGCCCAAGCTTTGTGGCGTAAGCAGCGCGAGGCATTGTTTGACATGGGATAGTCTTCTACGTCAGCCAATCCTCTATTCCCCATATTACATCCTCACATAAAGAAACAAGCGCTAGAAACAAAGCTSTCGCCTTRAGGCCTGTATACGGYGYAGCTCCCTGCAGGGTCGCGAAGATATCGGGTTCGTCAGCGCCGTCTGGTTTAGTTTTTTTGTGATTTAGCCGAGGAGCTTTAGCCGCCAATGCTCCCGCTGATTACACCGCTTACGGCATAGTGGTTAGGCTTAAAGCTGGCCTTTGGATTTACGGTTCATTATGGTCGAAAAAAGGAATTGATTACCCACCGCCACTTTCTATTTTAGGGAAATATATGAAAATTCTGACACTCCTCATCCCGGCGCTGGTTTTGACGGCAGCTGGCTACCTGCCGTCCTATGCTCAAGAGCCCMGTGAAYACTGTRYARAGATGAAAAAAAACGCRCTCGCGGGAGATGCTGAAGCRCAAGAYGCACTCGCGAATGATTACGCCAACGGCCGCCGTGTTTTGGGCTATGAGTGTCACAAAAAGGATTATGTGCAAGCCGTAAAGTGGTACACYAAAGCTGCAGAGCAGGGAAATGCTCACGCTCAAGCGCGGCTGGGGTTCAAGTACCAATCAGGTGAGGGAGTGGAGCGCGACTATGCGCAAGGACTGAAATGGTTGACCCGCGCTTGGGAGCAAGAGGAACGTGGTGCAGMGGCTGGTCTGGCCTTAGCCTACCGTTTTGGCTATGGGGTGGAGAAGGACATACCGAAAGCCTATATGTATTTTAATGTCGCAGGTTGGGAAAGCCGCCGAGATGGCTTAGCGGAAAAGATGACAGCCTCTGAACTCGCTCGCGCCAAGACATTGGCGGGCGAGTTGATCGCCGCACATCC
>JAESRJ010000020.1 GCA_016764715.1 Kordiimonadaceae bacterium
TTATAATTATCCTCAGGCTTATCGCTGGGGCCTTTGGTGACCACCAGCGGCCATGTGATTAAAGGCGCGGGCTCATTTGGCCAGCAGGTTTGGATCGGCAGTATATCCAAGTCAATATCATCGCCCGTCAGCACAATTTCCTGCACCGGGGCTTTTTTCACCCGCTTGGGCCGCATCGACAGCACCTGCTTGGCAAGCGGCAGCATTTTGATGGCGTCTTTTATGCCGCGCGGTGGCTGTGGCTGCCTGAGGAACGCCAGCGTTTCGCCGACTTCGCGCAGCTCGTGCGGTTCGCGGTTCATGCCCCACGCCACGCGTTCAATAGTGCCGAATAAGTTGACAAGTACGGGCATCGACGATTTTTCGCCGCGTTCATTGACCACATTTTCAAACAGGATCGCSGGGCCACCGGCCGCCAGCACGCGTGTTTGAATTTCGGTCATCYCAAGCTCGGTCGAAACCTGCTCGGTAATACGCACCAGGCRGCCTTCGGCCTCCAGGCGCTCAATGAAATCTCTGAGTGAATCATATGCCATACAAGGGCTTATAAATCAGCTGGCCGTCTCGCGCCATGCTGAAAGTTGAGTTTGGTTAATTTGTCGCGGTCGGTTCGGGGGCTGAAAACCGCTAATCAATCCTTGCAAATTTGAAACAAGTGCGCATGATCGCTGTATTCAAACACTAGTTTCATTGGGATGGTTATGGAAAAATCACAAGGAACACCTATCACCAGAGGCGGTGGCTATTTTATCCGCATTGGCTGGCGTGCAGTTGGCTACAGTGTTGATAGGGCTAAACAAACTCAGTACCGCGCTTTGAGGGTGTTGTTGTTTATTTTTGCTGTAGTGACCGCGTGGTTTGTTGTTCCTTTTGCCAGTGAATTATACTTCACCACAATTGCCCCAATGGCGAGTAGTTTTGTGCCACTGCTCTTTGATTATCCTGCACTGGTTGCCTTGTTGATTTACTTGCTGACGTTGTTCTTTGGCGGACTTGTTTATTTGATAATTGTTGCCGCAGTAGGCAAGGCGATGGTGCGGAAATTGAGTGCCGTCGACAATGGGTTTGGACCAGTGGAGCGGCTAAGGCGAGCGGCAATGACCAGGCGGCGGTCTTTGTTTCTTCTTGTGGCAGTGCTGGCCGCGGCGGCATTGTTGCTTGAGCCACTCTCAAGTGAACAATTGTTCCTGATGATTTTATTAGGGTTTAAGTTTACGGAAGGCTTGTTCTTTCGGTATCTGAGCCCCGGTAAAAATCTATAGATTCTCTCGTTTTTCTGTCGTTCCAAATTACGACTTTGGTTTGGTACTGGGGTTGAGCGCTGGCACCACGGCAAATTGGAGCGTATGGTTTGAGAATGCCTCACGGATCGGGAGAATAAAATGAACGTGCGCGAGAAAATATTAGGACCCTTTGCACTGAAAGGGTACCGCGAAAAGAAAAGCGAAACACTTGAAGTCCGCCTTGGCTATAGGAAGAAAACTGCATTCATGGCTGCGTGCAAAACCGAGGGAAAAACGGCAAGTGCGGTAGTTCGAAATTTCATTGATGGGTATTTGGACAAAAATAATAGTGCTTTCGTGCGTATTGTCGGGGACCATAAACGCAAAATCGCAGCGGTAGGGACAGTGGGTTTGCTAGCACTTACTTTTGCAAGCGTAACCGCGCCTTCTTCTGCAGGTGCAACTATGTTGATGCGTATAATGGATACCAACCATGACGGTGTTATTTCTTTAGCGGACGAAAATGAAAAGAACCGAAAAGTTCTTTCGTTTTTGGTTAGTAGCATGGATAAAAATGCTGATGGAGCCATTGACGCTGACGAACTTAAAAAAATGACAGTGTCTACAGAATTTACGTCGTTCCAAGTATCAAATGCTACGAAACTGGAAGCCAATGCAGGGCCCGTTTTCAGTGAATTGCTTTATTTTGCGAACCCGATTGAAACGGAAGATAAAGAAGTCGCGCAAAACCAAGCGCAGTAAATCGGAACTGTCGCCGCTATCTAATCAATAAGGTCGACAGTTCGCAGTTTCTTCTTCTATGTGTTTTGACGGTGGCTTCGGCGTTTTTCCCGCATTGGGGCTGAAACCAAGCGCGCCACTTAATCTCCAGTTCAGGAATTGAAAGCGCTAAATCGTGTTGCGAGCCGGAGCGACCAAGTGGAATGTTATTCCGCAGCTTCGGGTATGCCGAGTGAGCCATTGTCCGCAGCGACTTCTTGGGTTGGTGATGTTGCATCTTGAAGTAGCGGCCACGAGATTTGAGCTTTCGCGCTCATGGGGGCAAGGTTTTCGACGCCGTAAGTATCGGGGTAGGTTCGAGTGATGCGCGCGGTGCCAAACAACACATCCCAAAAAAACAGCAGATTGCCAAAATTGCCTTTATAGTGAGTGGCGGCATCAGACGCGTATTTTCCGTGGTGCGCAGCGTGGGTCGCGGGTGTGGAGATTGTGCGTTCAATCAGCCACATCAACGGCGACAACGCTTTGATTTTATACAGAGGCTCATCCCACCGCACATTCGAATGTGCGCCGAAAATAACTGACATTTTGATGACGATATAGACCACATACACGTGACCGACACCCATGTGTATCAAGAGGCCTGAAATCCACAAGGACGGCATCATTGCATAGTAGAAGATGTTGTTTCTGTAGACGATGCGGATGCTCATATATTCGCCGTTATGGTGRGCGCGGTGCAGRCCGTAGAGAAACGGRAACGTGTGCGATGCCCGGTGCCACCAATATTGAACCATATCGTCACATAYAAGCAGAAGGCCGAAAAGYACCAGAACAGGGTAGCTCACCAGTGCATCTTCGGCATCAGGTAGCAGTGTTGCAGCCAAGTACATYGACGAAAAAAGCACTAAGGGCTGGGTCAAACCAATCAGGGTGAAGCTGCTGAAWAYCTCTACATATTTATCWGCGGGTGTAGCTGTTGGCTTGAASAAYARCTGCGAACGCMACGYYTCCGCCACAGCGAAAATTAGAAAAGCAACGGCTATCATCAATTGGTAAGACACATATTTCTCCTGAATTATGTGACAAAYAMTAGCAGRGMCSGCTATATAAGAATGCAAACTAGTTAGCATTTAGGAGRTTTTCCTGAGCTATATCTTCAATATGGSCCTRCCMAAYCTGTTTCWACAGCTGCCGGWCGGCGTGCGYGRGCGGYTAACNRGSSTNNGGHGCGAGYACMWSCTAYGCCYCYGRYCAACTGATCCAGACCCGGGGYGATTWTMRGCGYGGKCTCTCSGTRATTWCWGAAGGGGCRGTGTGYTTTGGCAAGAATGATGCVGAGGGCCGTTTCMTTGCAAGTACSACSTTTGARGTRGGCCAAAGTTACGGCGAATTCACGCTTTTCACTGATTTGCCGCGTACGCACGATGCGATCTCCGTTGGAGCGACCACCATATTGAATATCTCGAAAAACAAGTTTGATATGGTACTGGCGTCGGAGCCTGCGTTGGTAACCGCGGTGTTAACGGTCCTGACAATGCGCTTACACAATGCACTTGAACTGGTGGATGACCTGCGGCGATACCCCTTAAAATACAGGCTTGGCAAAAACCTACTTCAGATGGCAAAGACCGAGAACTCCAACCAACTTCATATCACCCAAAGCGAGCTAGCCGAYGTTATGGGYGTCAGYAGGGTGGCGATWGGCACCATTCTCACCCTCTATAAAAAASAGGGCTTTGTGGAGCAGAAGTACGGGTATCTTGAACTTGCAGATGSGGCTGCGCTGAAGYTTTGGCTTCARKCCTTCGTTCAGCTAGACGATGTTTCKCCGCCGATTACAACWGAACTAGGCGCGACGCCGCCAACCCAGTAGGCCAGCTCAGCGGGCTCTTCTATATCGARAAATACCATATCTGCGCGTTTACCGACTTCTAGGGTGCCTCGGTCAGTGAGCCCCAAGGCTTTGGCAGCATTGCGCGTGATGCCTGCGATCGCTTCCTCGGGGGTCAGGCCGAATAGGTTACAGCCCATATGCAACATGAGCTGCAGCGAGAACACTGGCGAGCTGCCCGGGTTAGCATCTGTTGCAATCGCTATATCAACATTTGCTTCGCGCAGTGCGGCAATCGGCGGCAGTTTGGTTTCTTTGAGCGTATAAAAAGCACCGGGTAAAAGCACCGCAACAGTGCCTGCTTGTGCCATCGCCTCCACACTTGCAGTGCTTGTATATTCAAGATGGTCAGCCGACAGCGCACCGTATTTGGCGGCGAGGGCGGCACCAGATAGGTCAGACAATTGGTCAGCATGTAGCTTTATATGCAAGTCTTGCGCTTTGGCGGCTTTGAAAACGCGTTCAGTTTGTTCGGGACTGAAACCAATGCCTTCGCAGAAAGCGTCCACKGCGTTGGCCAAGYCTGCYWCKGCRACWGCAGGGATCATGTCGCTGCAWATATAATCAATATAGGCGTCTGGTCTGCCCGCATATTCSGGCGGCAATGCATGGGCACCGAGGAARCTGGTTTGCACTTGAATGCCTGCGGCTTTGCCAGCAGCCTTGGCGGCTTTCAGCATTTTAATCTCGTCCGCAGTTGTTAGCCCGTAGCCGGATTTAATCTCGACCGTCGTTACACCGCCTTCGGCAAGGCGCTCTATCCGACCGATTGCTAAACGGGTGAGCTCTTCAAGGCTTGCCGCGCGTGTGGCTTTCACTGTGGATAATATGCCGCCGCCGCGCTTGGCGATCTCTTCATAAGACACGCCGTTTAGCCGTTCTTCAAACTCGCGCGCACGGTTGCCGCCAAAAACCARATGYGTGTGGCARTCWATAAACCCMGGGAATACCCATTTGCCGCMGCAGTCTTCAACTAYYRTAGAGGAMGRGATGTCTGGCAGGTCWGCGGCAGGCCCAACAAAAGCGATTCGCCCGTCTTTCACCGCAACTGCACCGCCCGTGATAGCACCGTAAGGGGTGCCATTTTCAGTCATAGTGGCAATGCGAATGTTGCGGTAAAGCCTGTCAAACACTTGGAAAAATCCTCATTAAATTTATAGCKGCGYCTGCCYAATATAGTCTGTCATTGACAGTCAAGGCAACATGTTCAAACCTGTATATACAAGTTGAGGTGAACATGCAGAAATTATTTTTTTCAGAAGGGCTGTTAGGCAGTGGTTGGGCCAAGGATATATGCCTTGGTATTGACGCCACTGGCATGCTGACATCCGTCGAGGCGGGCGTTTCAGCGCCAGATGGTATCCGTGCCTTTGGGCCGGTGCTGCCTGCGATGAGCAATCTCCACAGTCATGCGTTCCAGCGGGCCTTTGCTGGACTGGCGGAATTTAAAGCGCCGGGCCAGTCGGATTTCTGGAGTTGGCGCAAGGCTATGTACGGTTTTGCCGGGCAAATGACACCGGCGTACCAGCAGGCCATAGCCGCTGCGCTTTATGTGGAAATGCTGAAAGCTGGTTACAGCGCAGTTGGTGAGTTCCACTATCTGCACAGCGCGGATCAAGACCAAGCGCTTGATGCATCTGAAGCGGTGATTGCTGCTGCCGAACAAACGGGTATCGCCTTAACTCATCTGCCGGTTCTTTATGAAGCCTCTGGTTTTGGCGGTACAGACCCGCTCCCTGAACAACAACCTTTTGTGCATTCCGCCAGCGAGTTTATCCGGCTGTTGAATGTTCTGGCACCKCGYCTYRCGGGYARGCAYAARCTMGGCGTAGCCTTTCATTCKYTSAGGGCCGTGAAAGAAGCGAGCTTCGCGCCGGTCATTGAAGCTTTGGAAAAAATCAGYCTTACCGCRCCTATTCATATMCAYATCGCCGAGCARCAAGGYGARGTGGAAGCYTCYRYKGCWTATAACGGMAARCGGCCSATCGAATGGCTACTTGATACACAGCCCGTTGATGCGCGCTGGTGCCTAATTCACGCCACGCACTTGGTCGAAGGCGAGCGGGAGACGCTAGCCAAAACAGGCGCAGTGGTAGGTCTTTGCCCTACAACGGAAGCAAATTTAGGGGACGGCATCTTCCCGTTGCCTGAATATTTGGCCGAAGGCGGCGTGTGGGGCATCGGTTCGGACAGCCATATTAGTGTGGATGCACGGGAAGAACTGCGCTTGCTTGAATACGGCCAACGGTTGGCACGGCAGTCTCGCACTGTGTTAGCGCCTGCGGCTGGCGGGCATGCGGGTGAATATTTATGGAGCGCAGCTGCGAGAGGCGGCGCCCAAGCACTGGCCCAACCGATCGGCGAAATCGCCGTCGGCAAGCGCGCGGACTTGCTGGTGCTTGACCCTCAAGCGCTTTCACTCGTCGGGGCGGGCGGTGTGCAGAAGCTGGACGCTATGATATTTGCCGGACAGCCTTCCCCGATTGCAGATGTAATGGTTGCGGGGAAATGGGTCGTGACGGGCGGAAAGCACTTTGCGGAAGACGCGGTGTTTGAGCGCTATAAATCGGTCATCCGCACCCTTACTGAGCAGGCGGGGAGCCCGTCATGAGTACGCTCTACGGGGCAGTGAAACAGTATGTACTCTCGATCATCGAAGACAAAACCCACGGTGCAGGCGATAAGCTGCCAAGTGAAAGCGCACTTGTCAAAAAGCTTGGTGTTTCGCGGATGACCGTGAACCGGGCGCTGCGGGAACTGACCAAAGAAGGCCATATCATCCGCCGTGCGGGAATGGGTAGTTTTGTGGCCAGTAGGCGGATGCGAGGATCTGCCGCAGATATCATCAGTATTCGCGCTGAATTAGCCAGCCGCGGCGAGGTTTGGTCTGCATCGGTTTTGGTCGGGGAAGAAATTGTACCGCCCTTGGCAGTGCAGGAAGCCTTTGGCGCACCGAGCCCGGCCACAGCTTTTCATGTGATGATTTTGCATGAAGGTAACGGCCAGCCGATTGAACTTGAGGACCGCTGGGTGAGCACACTCATAGCGCCCGGCATGTTGGCGCAGGATTATAGTGTGCTGACAACGACAGAATACTTGCTTGCCGTCGCGCCGCTTCTGCGGGCTGAGCATGTGGTGCGCGCCGTGGTGCCAAGTGAAGAGCAAGCGGCTCTTTTGAACATATCGCCGGTGACCCCCTGTTTAGAGATCAGCCGCACAACTTGGACCGGCGACAAAGTCGCTAGTTTTGCYCGGCTRCTTTACCCSGGTGAYCGCTAYGARCTTACYGCAAARTTTTCCAATGTCGGYGCMAAYGCRCTGGCTGARTGACGACATAAAACACGWTAYATAKTGAGAGAAACTATGAAAAACAGGCCTGACATTCACGCACCAACCGGCASKGAGCTTAGCTGCAAAAGYTGGGCAACMGAAGCCCCCATGCGCATGCTGATGAACAATCTTGATCCCAGYGTTGCSGAGAACCCGGAAGAGCTYGTTGTYTACGGSGGTATTGGCMGGGCGGCGCGTAACTGGGAATGTTATGACCAGATTATAGCCAGCCTTAAAGAGCTTGAAGGCGACGAAACATTACTCGTCCAGTCAGGTAAGCCTGTTGGTGTTTTTCGGACCCATTCTGGTGCGCCGCGTGTGCTTATTGCCAACAGCAATCTGGTGCCTGCATGGGCGACTTGGGAGCATTTCAGCGAGCTCGATAAAAAGGGCCTGATGATGTACGGCCAGATGACGGCGGGTTCGTGGATATACATCGGCAGCCAAGGCATCGTGCAGGGCACCTACGAAACGTTTGTTGAAATGGGCCGTCAGCATTTTGGCGGAAGCCTCGCGGGTAAATGGATACTGACTGCGGGCCTTGGCGGCATGGGCGGCGCACAACCACTTGCCGCGACCATGGCCGGTGCGTCTTGCCTAGCGATTGAATGTCAGGAAACCCGGATMGAMGCGCGGTTGACCAGCGGATATTTGGACGCTCGGGCTGATACGGTGGCCGAAGCCATTGCTATTATTGAAAAGGCACACAAAGAGGGCAAAGCAATCTCCGTTGGTGTGCTGGGAAATGCTGCAGAAATTGTACCGCAGATGGTCAAAGACGGCGTGCGTCCTGATATTGCTACGGACCAAACATCAGCACATGACCCAGCGAACGGGTATCTGCCYATTGGYTGGACWGTGGACGARTGGGTTACYAAACGCGAACGYGCRCCGGAAGAGGTTGCCGCTGCCGCMAAAGCSTCRATGGCYGTGCACGTKAAGGCGCTYCTTGATTTYCACGCTATGGGAATTCCGACGGTGGATTACGGCAACAATATTCGCCAGGTTGCGTTTGATGAGGGGGTTGCCAACGCCTTTGATTTCCCTGGATTTGTGCCTGCCTATATCAGGCCGCTTTTCTGCAGGGGCGTTGGGCCGTTCCGCTGGGTGGCGCTGTCTGGTGATCCGGAAGATATTTACAAAACAGATCAGACAGTAAAAGAGTTGATCCCGGATAATCCGCATCTGCATAACTGGCTCGATATGGCACGCGAACGCATTCAGTTCCAAGGCTTGCCTGCGCGGATTTGCTGGGTTGGACTGGGTGAACGCCATAAGCTCGGCTTGGCTTTTAACGAGATGGTTAAAAACGGTGAGCTGAAAGCACCTGTTGTGATCGGCCGCGATCATTTGGATAGTGGCTCTGTTGCAAGTCCTAACCGCGAAACCGAAGCCATGAAAGATGGCTCTGATGCCGTATCCGATTGGCCGCTTTTGAACGCGCTATTGAACACGGCGTCTGGCGCTACATGGGTTAGCCTGCACCACGGTGGCGGCGTTGGTATGGGGTACAGCCAGCATTCTGGCGTTGTGGTTCTGTGTGATGGCAGCGACGATGCGGCAGAGAAAATTG
Organism: Kordiimonadaceae bacterium; assembly: GCA_016764715.1. Taxonomy (GTDB): domain Bacteria; phylum Pseudomonadota; class Alphaproteobacteria; order Sphingomonadales; family Kordiimonadaceae; genus Kordiimonas. Next base: position 8,762 of record JAESRJ010000020.1, read on the forward strand.
GTAGGGTTCTATGGAATGACCCCGCCACCGGCGTGATGCGCCATGCTGATGCAGGGTACGAAAGCGCGGCAGACTGTGCCGCTGAGAAAGGCCTGAATTTACCAATGATAAAMRMTAAGGGAGAYMGGTCATGACACAGCAAACAATGATGCGTCGGGCYGGRCARTTTAGYCTRYGTGAYCTCCGCGATATYTACGAGGCGCCGGTKACACTSTCGTTTCACAGCGATGACYTGGTCCGCGTTGATRCTGCRCGGAAAACGGTTTCTGACCTTATTGAGCGCGGCGATACGGCCTACGGAGTGAATACCGGTTTTGGCTTGCTGGCGAGCCAGCATATTGCCGATGCTGATGTTGAGAAGCTGCAGGAAAATCTAGTTTTGTCGCATTCGGTTGGCACTGGGGAGCCTTTGCCGGACGCCGTCGTGCGGCTCGTACTTGCCATGAAAACCGCCAGCCTTGCGCAAGGSCATTCYGGTGTSCGGCGCAGGCTTATTGATGCRCTGCTCCGGCTGTTGGATAAAGGCCTGTACCCACTTATTCCAAGCAAGGGATCTGTTGGCGCRTCSGGYGACCTTGCCCCTCTTGCCCATATGTCTGCAGTCCTTTTAGGGTACGGCAGCGTGCGCCATGAGGGCAAAGTAATAACGGCGAAAGAGGCGCTTGAGATCGCGGGCCTAGAGCCCATGGTCCTTATCGCAAAAGAAGGGTTGGCGCTGTTAAACGGTACGCAGGTATCAAACGGGTTGGCGTTGGCCGCGCTGTTCGAGACAGAGAATGTATTTGCGTCTGCTGTCACCGCAGGTGCGCTTTCTGTGGACGCAATGAAAGGCAGCGATGTGCCCTTTGATGCGCGCATTCATGCGGTGCGGCGGCAGCAAGGCCAGATTGATGTGGCCGCGATGTACCGCAGTCTGCTTGCGGGCAGTGAAATTCGCAAAAGCCATGCGGACTGCGACAAAGTACAAGACCCTTACAGCTTACGCTGTCAGCCGCAAGTTATGGGCGCAGCGCTGGGTGTTATGCGGCAGGTGGCTGAAACGCTCTTGGTGGAGGCAAATGCGGTTACAGATAATCCGCTGATTTTCCCTGAAAGCGGTGACATCTTATCGGGCGGTAACTTCCACGCAGAGCCCGTTGCAATGGCCGCAGATATGCTGGCGCTTGTCATTGCAGAAGTTGGATCGATTTCAGAGCGGCGTACAGCACTGCTGGTTGACCCCAACCTTTCCGGGCTTCCTGCGTTCTTGGTAAAAGAAGGCGGCTTGAATAGCGGATTTATGATTGCACAGGTAACCGCWGCGGCKCTKGTTAGCGAAAACAAAGCACTATCGCACCCGCACTGTGTCGATTCTATCCCCACTTCTGCCGGGCAGGAAGATCATGTATCGATGGCAACATCGGCTGCCAAGCGRCTGTTGGTTATGGTTGAAAACGCGGGCGCTGTAGTGGCGATCGAGCTGCTCAGTGCGGTGCAAGGCATAGACTTCCGTCTGCCGGCCGTCACCAGTGAAACGCTGGCAAAAGCGCGTGCACAAGTACGCGAACATGTGGATTTTTACGAAAGTGACCGGTTTTTCGCACCTGACATTGAAGCCGTAAGGCAGCTGGTTGCGGGCGGTAGTTTCAACGTCTATGTTGAAAGCTTGTTGCCGTCCTCACATATGGGAGCCAGTTGATTTGGCCACTTGTTTTGAACTAAGACGCGGAACCTCGCCGCTTTTGGTTTCTTTTCCGCACAGCGGTGAAAGCCTTGGCCCTTACGGGCCGAGGATGACTGCCGCTGCGCACCGGCTGGCAGAYACAGATTGGCACTTGCCGAAGCTTTATAGYTTTCTGGAAGARCTGGACGCCACAATACTGGTGGCCAAYCATTCGCGYTATGTRATTGACCTGAACCGGGATCCGTCWGGCGYWAGCCTRTATCCGGGGCAGAATGTGACSGAGCTATGCCCGACCACYACCTTCAAAGAYGAARATATATATYTGCACGGTGAAGTGCCKRKTGAAGATGAGATTAAGCAGCGGTTGGATRAMTATTGGCACCCKTATCACKCTGCCCTSSAAAGCGARCTYRCWCGSCTYAAARCMKCGCACGGTCAYGCACTGCTWTGGGAYGCRCATTCRATTGCYTCRGAAGTRCCGCGGTTTTTYGAAGGGCGTTTRCCKGACTTTAATTTGGGMAACAAYRGCGGCMWGAGCTGCRAYARCMRKMTCGCKGAYGCWCTKSAAMACACRGCCTMTGAATRYRMRAATTTYTCKTCKGTAMTMAAYGGTAGGTTCAARGGYGGTTTTATMACSCGKMRGTACGGAAACCCWRCYGAARGYATCCATKCKGTSCAGTTRGAGCTYTCYCAAATYACMTAYATGAAYGARCKATWTCCRTTYGAGTATTTRCCKGAARYCGCKGCYAWAGTYRSKSSGCCRATWCGGTCSTTGCTWGARGCCATGCTTACCTATAGGCCTTAGCGATAATCCCGTTTTCCTTTGCTAGTCAATTTTTAACCAATCTTGGGCACACTGAAAGGACAAGCGGAAGTCTTGCAAGGGTATGAAGTGCAGAATTACGATAAGATCCCAGTTTTGATTGTTGACGATGACGAGCTCGATGTCATGGCGATTGAGCGGGCGCTGCAACAAGTTGCTCTAAAAAACCCCATTTCACGCGTAAGAAACGGTGTCGAGGCCTTGGCATATCTCCGGCACGAAGCGGGGGCTTTAAAAAGCCTTCACACCATAATTTTGCTCGATATAAACATGCCACAAATGAACGGGCATGAATTTCTAGAGGAAGTGAATAAGGACCCAGACCTCAAAAATCTAATTATCTTCGTAATTACCACATCGGATGATCCGCAAGATAAACTGACAATTTTTGATGATTATGTAGCGGGCTATATTTTGAAGACTGGTTCTGCTGTATGTTACAAAAATATCGCGGCGCAACTTCAGCAGTATATTCGGACGGTAGGGTTGTTAGGTGACTGATCTCTAAAGGACTGACCCCTAAAGGATCAGGGCAACGCAATATTCGAGTATAGGCTTTAGTGACGCTTTTGCCCGTTTTTGTTGTTGGTAAGTTCCCGAATGGCGAGTTTTATGCGTGTCCATGCAAGGGATTGCTCCACGTCTCCAGAAGCAAGGTAATTGTCAGCCATAGTATTGGATCGTTCGAAGGCAAGCTCACCGTGATTTCTAATCATATCAGCGGCGCTTTGGTAAACATTGGTGCGTTCGGTTTTCATGATAGATCCCCCCAGATCGTTTGTGCTTAGCCTATAAGTACTTTTTTCCTTTTACGGATAAAAGTCAAGGGCTTAGGCCTGTTTTCAGAGATTAGGTTTGACCGAAATAGGCACTGGCTGGTCATATAAACTATGTTGAAGGCCCTCGTATAGTGCCGTCAAAGGCCAACAAAAAACCGGAAAGGGTAAGCCTTCCGGTTCTAATTTTGCACCAGCACTGGGTTTAGTAGCGCATATGGGCCATCTGAGTGCCGCTGCCAGTTGGCATGACATGGCTTTCCTGCGGCATATGCTGTTGCCGACCTGCCGCGCCGTACCGAATAACGGCTTGTGTCCGGTTGGAAACACCGAGTACCTTGAAAATAGCGTGCATGTGCGCTTTGACAGTGCCTTCAGCAATTGTAAGCCGGGCAGCGATTTCTTTGTTCGGGAGACCGTCCGCTGCCATAGCAAGTATTTGCTTCTGGCGGTAGGAAAGGCGGTTGAGGTCAACGGCTTCTTCATTTGCGGCTAAATTGTTGCGGAAACGAGAAAATTCATTCTGGATTGAGCTAGTAACATTCGGCCGACCCGGCGAAACTGTCAGCTCGCTTTGTTCACACGGCAAACGCATGGCTCTACGAATTGTTGTAACCATGGCATTCACACTAGCGCCGCGAGCAATGGTCATGGTGCCGAGCCAGCGGCTGGTGCTTTCGTGCGGTGTATTAGTAACGGTGATGATCGCGACGCCTGGATACAGTCGGCGYACCAAACGTACCCAATCTTCGCCTTCATTTTTTAGGCTGGAAGGATGCAAGATAACCAAATCAAGGTCGGTGTGGGTGGCGGTGCGGGAAAGGAACTCATGTTCCGAACCTGCTTCTAAAACTTCGGTGAAGTTGGCTGAGACTTTGACAACTTCTTTCAATGACAGGCGAAATAATTCTTCGCTGTCCACAATAAGGGCTTTCATACTATATCCTCGCTTTAAGGTTCGCTTCTTTTTTGGTTGGTTTTACAGCGGAACTCGCAGTTTATATGGTGCTTTTATTTTCCACTCCAACCCCAGCACCATAACCAAAGTATAAAAAACGCTTCAGCCTATGCGGTGAAACGTTCAGCCTATGCGGTGAAAGGAACATCCAGATCAGGAAGGGTGCTTAAATGGCCTTGACCCGTTCAAATTGGCGGCTTAAATCGGATGGTAAGCACTTGTTGAAACTGCAGAGATGCCTTCTAAAGTTGCTAGAATAACTGCACAACCCATTATGACTTTAGTTGGCTGCAAGACCAACTTTGGAGTGAGAATGCCAAAAAGCCTAAATAGCCTATTCACAGACGCCGCGTGCCGAAAAGCACTTGATCAGATAGATGCAAAACAAGCCCATATGGTCGAAACCGTAATTGCATGGTCAGGCGTCAATAGCGGCAGCGGAAATCTAGCAGGCCTTACCAGTATGGAAGTGCTGATCCTTGAGGCGTTCAAGCCTCTAGGTGCTGAAGTTGCCTTTCACCAATTGCCACCGTTCGAGCGTGTTGACGACAGTGGCACAATCGTTAAGCAGAAGAGCGGGCGTACAATCAGGCTTTTTAAACGCCCTGACGCCAATAGGCGAGTGMTGTTGACCGGACACACAGACACAGTGTTTGCGCCAGGTCATACCTTCCAAACGACAACCTGGCTCGACGATAATACTCTGAACGGTCCCGGCGTTGCCGATATGAAGGGTGGCATACTGGTGATGCTGCATGCACTACTTGCGTTTGAGGCGACGCCGCTGGCACAGTCGGTTGGATGGGAAGTGATATTATCCCCTGACGAGGAAACCGGTTCCGTCGGTTCAGCCGCTATTTTGGCAGACCGGGCGAAATCAGCAGATATCGGCTTGACCTACGAACCAGCGCTTGCAGACGGTACGCTTGTGGGTGAGCGAAAAGGCAGCGGCAATTATACGCTTATCGTACGCGGTAAAGCGGCTCATGCGGGCCGTGAATTTCATATTGGCCGCAATGCGGTTGTGAAAATGTCGGCGCTTGTTGGTGAACTTGCTGCGTTGACTGGTGGCCGTCCTGAGCTAACRGTRAACCCKGCRGTWGTGCAGGGCGGCGTGGCWCCSAACGTWGTGCCCGATATYGCGACKTGCCGYTTYAAYGTKCGGCTYAARGAAGCKGARCAYGCCCAGTGGTTTGAGGCTGARCTYCAACGWRTTATYGGAAGCGCCAATSARGAAGARGGYTACGAAGTYAGYYTGCACGGCGGYATTAAYCGGCCRCCSAAGGTGCTKTCGGACGCRAATATMAAATTGATGGAKGCGATCCGYGCTTGTGGGGTRGAACTTGGCCTCGACATCAACTATGTTGCTACAGGAGGATGTTGCGAAGGCAATAACCTCGCAGCGGCCGGCCTGCCAAACGTAGATACGCTTGGTGTGCGCGGCGGAATGATCCATTCGGCTGAGGAATTTGTGCTGGTGGATAGTTTTTCAGAAAGAGCCAAACTTTCAGCTCTTATTCTGATGGCATTTGCGGCGGGTCATCTTGAYYCCGTTATYGATGCCAAGGCCTGATACGGCCTGAAGGCAACCGGGGCCCTTTAGTTGCCCGGACGCTTGAATGAAGGAAAATCACATGTTTGTGGTTCGACCAGCCCGATTGAATGATCTCGAYGGCTTGCTTTCGCTTGCCSARAAAACAGGAACWGGCCTAACRACCYTGCCTGCCCACGSKCCTGCYTTGCNGGGMARRRRWTAAGGACAGCATCGCTGCTTTTGCGGCCCCCGATAACAGTAAAGAAAAGCATAATTACTTGCTGATACTAGAGGATTTATCCACAGGGATTGTCGCAGGGACCAGTGCACTTATTGTTGGTGTTGGCATTGATAAGCCTTTTTATAGCTACCGGGTTTTGCATCAGGCTCAGATGAGCCATGAGCCAAAAATGCGGGTCGATACGCAGTTGTTACAGCTATCTAATGATTTCATGGGCGCGACGGAGGTTGCAACACTATTCCTTGATCCGGACTATCGGCGCGATAAGCTAGGAAAGCTTCTTTCCAAGGCGCGTTACATGTTGATGGCGGCGCATCCAGACCGTTTTTCTGACATAGTTATCGCTGAGATCCGAGGATGGGTAGACGAGAACGAACAATCCCCTTTCTGGGAAGCAATTGGACGCAAATTTTTCGGCATGGATTTTAGCGTGGCGGACGAGATCAACGGCCGTGGCAACAGTCAGTTTATTGCAGACCTGATGCCCAAGTTCCCGATCTACACGACACTTCTACCGAAGGAAGCACAGGACGTTATTGGTAAACCGCATGACGGCGCTCGTCCTGCGATCCATATGCTCGAGCGCGAAGGGTTTCGTTTTTCAGGTGCGGTGGATATTTTTGATGCTGGCCCTGAAATGGAAGTGCACAGGCGCGGCATATGGACAGTGCGAAATAATGTCACGGGCACGCTAGGTGGCACAGTGGACGGTCAAGGCCAAGGACCAAGTCATTTGGCTGCGAATACGTCGTTAAGCAACTTCGGTGTAGTGCTGACCAATGTTGTTGAAGGCGCGAGCGGCATTTGGCTGCCGGGTGAGGCAGCGAATGCGCTGGGCTTGAAGACAGGTGACGGCCTGCGTTACTGCCCACTTGAGCGACCAAAAGATGAACCAACAGATGATGCAGCGCCGAAAGTGGGGAGATAGATATGACTAATTTTATTGGTGGAACCTGGCAGCAAGGCGCTGGCACGGCTTTCTCATCTATCGACCCTTCATCGGGTAAGGAACTTTGGAGCGGTTTTGAAGCATCAGCGGATCAGGTAAATGAGGCGGTTGCGGCGGCAGCTGAGGCCTTTGACGGCTGGGCTTTGACGCCCCTGGAAAACCGTATTGTCATTATACGTCGGTATGCAGAACTGCTGGGCGRGCGGAAGGCGGAGCTTGCGCAACTTATTGCACAAGAAGCAGGCAAGGCCCTGTGGGACGCAACAGGCGAAGCGGGCGCGATGGCCAACAAAATCGAGATATCGCTGAAGGCATACGACGAACGAACCGGCACACGGGAAGCTCTGAACGGCGCTATTAAAGCGCGGCTTACTCACCGGCCGCACGGTGTGATGGCGGTGTTCGGGCCTTATAATTTCCCAGGGCATTTGCCGAACGGCCATATTGTACCGGCGCTGATTGCAGGTAATACAGTTGTGTTCAAACCTAGTGAGATCACACCAGCTGTCGCTGAATTTATGGTAAAAACTTGGGAAGAAGCCAGGTTGCCTGCTGGGGTTCTGAATTTGGTGCAAGGCGGTCGCGACACTGGCGCTGCGCTTGTGGCTGCGGAAGGCATTGACGGTTTGCTTTTCACCGGCAGTGCCACAACGGGGCAAGCCATTGCGCGCGAGCTTGTAGGCAGACCACACATAATTCAGGCGCTTGAGCTTGGCGGTAACAACCCTTTGATCGTCCACGAAGTGGCTGACCATAAGTCAGCTGCTATTATGACTGTACTGTCGGCATTCGTAAGTTCCGGCCAGCGCTGCACCTGTGCGCGTCGGTTAATCGTGCCGGTGGGCACCGACGGCGATAAGTTTATTGAAACGCTGCTTGCTGTGATGGATACAATTACCGTGGGCGCTTGGGATGACGAAAACCAACCCTTCATGGGGCCTGTGGTTGGCGAACGCGCCGCGGATTTGGTGCTGCAGGCGCAGGCTTCTTTGATTGAACAGGGCGCGGTCGCGTTACGCCGTTCWGAACGGCTGGATCGCGGCAATGCCTATTTGTCACCGGGTTTGCTTGATGTAACCGCTGCTGCAGATCGGCCAGATGAAGAAGTGTTCGGCCCCTTGTTACAGCTTATTCGCGTTGCGGACTTTGAGGCAGCGGTTAAAGAAGCCAATAATACGCGATTTGGTTTGGCCTCTGGTCTGATCTCAGACAGTCGCGCGCTTTACGAAAGTTTTTATCCGCGTGCACGTGCGGGCATTGTGAACTGGAACCAACAGCTGACAGGCGCGGCGTCTACTGCGCCGTTTGGCGGTATTGGGCTTTCTGGAAATCACCGCCCGAGTGCCTATTACGCTGCAGACTATTGCTCTTTTGCAGTTGCCAGTATGGACCATGCTGAGGGCAAAGTGGCGCCAGTGGCCGCGCCTATAGGTATGGATCTGGAGGGCGTGTCGTCATGAAATGGCAGGAAGTAAATTTTGATGGGCTGGTCGGTCCGGCGCACAATTACGCAGGGCTTTCGTACGGCAATGTGGCGTCAGCTAGCAATGAAGGCCGGATTGCCAATCCGCTTGAAGGTGTTTTGCAAGGGCTCGAGAAAGCTCAGCACCTGCGGAGGTTGGGGCTAACGCAAGGTGTATTGCCGCCGCATGACAGACCTCATATCAGTACTTTGAGAAAACACGGCTTTTCTGGCAGTGACGCAGAGGTGTTGGCCAAAGCGTGGCGCGAAAATCCAGGCCTTATCAGAAATGTGACGTCCGCCGCGACAATGTGGACAGCAAACGCTGCCACCGTATCTCCGGGCGCCGATACTGYTGACGGGCGCACTCATTTTACGGCCGCCAATCTAGCAGCCATGTATCACCGGTCAATCGAAGGGCCGACAACCAAGCGCGTTTTAGAAGCGATGTTCCCTGAGGGGGACAGGTTTGCCCATCATGAGCCGCTCGCAGGCGGTGTGCATATGGGGGATGAGGGCGCCGCGAACCATAACCGGTTCTGTGCAGACTACGGTGAAGCAGGGGTTGCGCTATATGTATACGGCAGAAATGCATTCGAGTCTGCCAAAGACCTRACCTTCCCTGGCAGGCAAACCAAAGAAGCAAGCCAAGCCATCGCGCGSCAGCACGGCACCTCTAAGGATAAGACGCTTTTTGTTCGTCAGAATCCGCTGGTGATCAATGCAGGCGCTTTCCATAATGATGTAGTTGCGGTTAGCAATAAGAACGTCTTTTTCTACCACGAGCTTGCGTATATGGACGCGGCCCAATTGCAGCGAGATATCCAGGAAGCGATGGGCGAAACCGAAATGATTTTCATTGAAGTGCCTGACGCGGAAGTGCCAATTGCTGATGCAGTGAAGTGCTATTTGTTTAATAGTCAGTTGATCAGCATGCCCGGCAGGGACGGCATGGCACTTATTTTACCCATAGAGGTTTCGGAAATGCCATCAGCTAAGGCATATGTTGACCAGTTACTGGCATCAGAGTTGCCGATCAATCATGTGGACTATCTTGATGTGCGGCAAAGTATGCGCAATGGCGGCGGGCCCGCTTGCCTACGTCTGCGCGTTGTGTTGTCCCAAGCCGACCGAGTGGCAATGGCCGCGAATAGTATTTTGGACGATGGGCTATTAGCTAGTTTGCAGACATGGGCGAAAAAGCACTACCGTGACCGCTTGATGCCGGAAGATCTGGGTGATGTTGCTTTGATGGAAGAAGGGTTCGCCGCCCTTGATGACCTGACCCAGATTTTGAAGCTTGGCAGCGTCTATGATTTCCAGCGGTAGTCGCGTATTCGAAGAAAACCTACCCTGCACTGCTTAAACGTTTGTATTTGCTTGGGTGGCGACTAGAGCCGGCTCCGTCCGGTGATCGCGAAAAGGCTCGGTGTCCGTTGATGTCAGGGTGTTTGACATTGCTGTCTACCCTTTGCTCGACCCCCACCAAAAAAGGAAGATAAATCTCATCACTGTGCCGCATGTTGGTGAAGATTAGGAACGGTTTAGCCCGATGCGCAGGTTTATTTTCTCTAACTGTTAGCGAGAGACACAGACCCTGCTGGGTTGTTCACGCGGATGACATCAAGACGTTACTAGACTGTTGTCTGAGAATGCCTATGTATATGCCGTAGAGGAGAGCCTGGATGTTGATTAAAAATAAGAAAAATTGGTTCGAGAGCGAAAATGATGTCACATCTGAAAGCTTGTATCTGAACCGCCGTAGTTTTATGCGCGGTGCGGCAGGTGTTGCAGGTGCGACAGGGCTTATTGGCATGGGGCTCGGCAGTAGTGCTATGGCTGCAGGCAAAAAGCGCGACCTAGCCCTTCTTGATTTTTCCAAATCATCTTATGATCCTGGT
>JAESRJ010000156.1 GCA_016764715.1 Kordiimonadaceae bacterium
CTGCCACCAGACGCTCATAATCACCGATCATCGCCCGCTGTGAGCGCCGTTCAGCACTTTTTCCAAAAATATCAAACGCCGTGCCGCGCAGGAAACGGAAGCTGCGCATCACCCGCAGCGCCCCTTTCATCCACGGTCCAAATTCGTATTTTTGAGGGCGACCAAGCGGGCCCATCTTGGCACCAAAGATCGGCGGTGCCATATGATATTTCACTTTGAAATCGCCCGCGAAAACCTTTTTAAGTTCCGCTTCAAAGCGGCCATCTGTATAGAGCCGCGCGACCTCATATTCGTCTTTGATAGCGAGCAATTTATAGTAACTACGTGCCGCAGCCTCCGAGAGCACACCGTTCGCTCCTTCAACGGCCTTTTCCGCAGCCTCAACCCGCGCTACAAAGTCGCTGTAACGCGCGGCATAATCTGCATCCTGATACTTGGTCAGGAAATCCACATGGAATTTTTTCAGCCCGTCAAAATCCTTCTGAACCGGCGTAAGGGTTTCGGTGATGTTTTCAAATACAAAGTCCGGCTCGGCATAGACAAGGCGGCCCCAGTTGAAAGCGGCTTTGTTTTTCTCGACCGCAACACCGTTCAGGTCTAAAGCGCGCATTAAGGCCTCAAAGCTCACGGGTATAAGCCCTTGCTGCCAAGCGTAGCCCGCCATCAGCATATTTGAAAATACRCTGTCGCCCAGYAGRTTGATCGCRATTTTAGTGGCATTTATSGCRTTGAARTTATCTKTACCTACCACCGATTGCAGCATGCGAACACGGCCGTCGGCCTGCATATCAGCATCCCGGTCCATAACGAAGTTACCAGTGGGGATCTCTTCCAAATTTAGTGAGATTTTGGTTTTGCCGTCCGCCAGTGCTTTAACGGTTTGTGGTCCCGTGGCAACCACCATATCACAGCCAACCAACGCGTCTGCGCAGCCCGCGCCGATCCGCACTTGGTTAAGCACTGAAGGCGTTTGTGCCAGCCGCACATAGCTTAAAACCGTGCCGCCTTTTTGGGCAAAGCCCATAAAATCAAGCACACTGCTGCCTTTGCCCTCAAGGTGCGCTGCCATGGTAATCACCGCGCCAATGGTAACAATTCCCGTGCCGCCAACACCGCCAACCAACAAGTCGTAGGAGCCATTAATGCTTGTTTCTGGCGTGCTAAGGCCCTGTACTTTGGCTAAGAAGCCTTCAACTTCGGTTGCTTCCCGTTTGCGAAGCGTGCCGCCTTCAACGGTAACAAAGCTGGGGCAGAAACCGTTCACACAAGAGAAATCCTTGTTGCAGCTATGCTGGTCGATCTGCCGCTTGCGCCCAGCGTCTGTTTCGCGCGGGACAATAGAGAGACAATTAGACTGGACGGAGCAATCGCCGCAGCCTTCGCATACAGCGTGGTTGATAAAGGCGCGCTTCGCAGGATCAGGATAGGTGCCCCGCTTACGGCGGCGGCGCTTTTCCGCCGCGCATGTCTGGTCATAGATCAGRACAGTCACGCCTTTGATCTCGCGGCATTCGCGCTGCAAAGCGTCCAGCTCGTCCCGGTCGTGCACTGTCACACCGCTAGGAAATTTGGTGCTGCCGTATTTTTCGGGCTCATCGCTCAAAACGCGTATCCACTGCACGCCTTCCGCGCGCATCTGCGCCGCGATWGCTGGCACGGTAAGCTGCCCGTCCACAGGTTGTCCGCCSGTCATCGCGACAGCGTCATTAAACAGAATTTTGTAAGTAATATTCGTATTCGCAGCGTGCGCCTGACGGATCGCCAAATAGCCTGAGTGGAAATAGGTACCTTCCCCCAAATTCTGGAAAATATGCTCACCGCCATTAAACAGGGACCGCCCGACCCAGTTCACACCCTCGCCGCCCATCTGGATCAGGGATTCTGTATCCCGGTCCATCCAGGACGCCATAAAGTGGCACCCAATGCCCGCAAGCGCTTTGCTGCCTTCAGGAACCTTGGTCGACCGGTTATGCGGACAGCCCGAGCAAAAATACGGCATGCGGCTGATCTCTACCATCGCCGCTTTCTTGGTCTGCTTTTTCTCAAACGCATCAAGCTCACTGCCGAACGAGAGCTCGAACAGTGTATTCAATCGGCCAGACACGGCTTTGGCAACCATCAGCGGGCTTAATTCGCCAACCCAGGGCAACAGCGGTGATCCGCTCGCTGTCTCTTTGCCGTAAACTCTGACTTTCGGGGCACCGTCATGCGAGAAGATATATTCTTTTATCTGGCTCTCAATGATGCCGCGTTTTTCTTCAACAACAAGAATTTCTTCTTTGCCCTTCAGGAAATCACACAGGCCAGAAAGTTCCAGCGGCCACACCATGCCGACTTTATAAATGCCGATCCCAAGTTCATTGCAGCGCGCCTCATTCAGCCCCAGCAGCTGCAGCGCTTCCATCAAATCAAGATGCCCTTTACCCGTTGTGACAATGCCGAAGCGCGCCGTCTTCGGTGTGTAGATGGCTTTATCAATAGGGTTCGCCCGCGCAAACGCCAGCACAGCAYCCTTTTTCGCAACCATTCTGTTTTCGATTTGCGGGCCGGGCAGATCAGGCCAACGGTAATGCACGCCAAGCTCAGGCATCTCGAAATCTTCAGGAGTTATAAAAGTTGGCAGTGGTTTCACTTCGCACGACTGAGCGCTTTCCACTGTCTCTGAAATCGCCTTAAACCCGACCCACATGCCGGAGTAGCGCGATAGCGCGTAACCATAGAGACCAAATTCTTCAAACTCAGCGACACTCGCAGGATTGAGGATCGGCATAAACCAATCAAGAAGCGYCACATCAGACTGGTGCGCCATGCTAGACGACACACAGCCATGATCATCCCCTGCAACCACCAAAACACCGCCTTTAGCCGAAGAACCATAGGCATTGCCGTGCTTCAAAGCGTCAGCGGCTCGGTCAACACCAGGGCCTTTGCCGTACCACATGGAAAAAACCCCGTCGACTTGCCTGTCTGGGTCCGTCTCAACCTGCTGGGTGCCGAGAACCGCCGTCGCCGCAAGCTCTTCATTGATCGCGGGCAGAAATTTTACAYYGCTTGTTTCAAGACGYTTTTCCGCACGCCACATTTCCTGATCGACGCCGCCAAGCGGGGAGCCGCGGTATCCGCTGACAAAACCAGCTGTCTTCAAACCGTCCCGTTTATCCATTTCAGCTTGCATTAGCATAATGCGCACGATGGCTTGCGTTCCCGTTAGGAAAACACGGTCGCGGTCTTTCCCGTAACGATCGGAAAGTTCATAAGACAGATCAAGATGGTTCATATTTTGGCCCGACAGTTTGAGAAATTCGATTTCTATAATTTACGTCATTTTTCTTTCAAATTCCCTTCATATATGACACTTTATGGCTCTAAATTGAATAAATTATTTCATAAAACCTCGATTGGTGAAAATATTTTCATGCACACGCTCGATGACATTGATCTGAAAATCCTAAACTCCCTGCGGGACAACTGTAAACTCAGTTCGCAGCATATCGCTGAAAAGGTAGGCGCATCCTCTGCCTCTTGTTGGCGGCGGATAAAAGCAATGGAAGAAGCGGGCGTTATTACCGGATATGAAGCGCAGGTGGATTTCGGAACGCTCGGCTATGAGCTATCTGCATTCGCGCAGATAACACTCAGCCGGCACTCGAAGGATAACGTTGGKCGGTTTGAGGAAGCTGTTCGYGACATGCCCGAAATTCTCGCYTGYCATTCGGTAACGGGCCAGTCGGATTATATCCTGCAGATCATGGTCAAAAAYATCCGTGACTATGAACTATTTCTGAATGACACGCTATTTCGCCTGCCAGGCGTYGATCATGTATTCTCTAGTATATCACTAAAAACCGTGAAGTCGGGACAGCGCAAAGGAACTGGCTTCGAGCTCTAGACTTCCTCATTATTCTAGTTAAACGCTCGCTACTCGTCGTAGCTCAATACGACAGTGTCGCTAACCGCGAACGACTGACACGTCAGCACGTAACCAGCAGCTACTTCATCAGGCTCAAGMCCCTGGTTCAGGACCATCGCAACGTCGCCCTTCAGTACTTTGGCCCGACAAGTACAGCAAACACCGCCCTTRCAAGCGAACGGCACATCAAGGCCCTGATCAATCGCGGAATCAAGGATGGCCACATCCTTATCAATTTTTAAGGTCGATTCTTCACCGTTTATCACCAATGTCACGGCCGCTAGGCCGCTAAGGTCTTTGTGCCGCTTGGGCGCAACCGGCGCTTGGCCTTCGCTCAGGAATTTCTCAAAATGAATGGCCTCTTTAGCAACGCCTCTGTCTGCAAGAATATCGACCACGGTATCAATCATCGCTTCTGGCCCGCAGACAAATGCATGGTCAATATGGGACGGGTCGACGATGCGGTCTAGAATACCTTCAATCTTGTCGCCGTCCATTCGGCCATTAAAAAACTCAATATCAATGTCTTCCTGACTAAGGAAATGCCAATAACTAAAGCGGTCCATAAACCGGTTTTTCAATTGCGCAATTTCATCAAGAAAAATTGTCGAGCGCTTGGAACGGTTCCCGTAAAAAAGCATGAAACGCGCGCGCGGCTCTGTCTCTAACGTGGTTTTAATAATCGACATAAGCGGAGTGATACCGCTGCCCGCAGCAAAGGCCACATACGTGCGCTCAGAGGCGGGGTCCAGCTCCACATAGAAATGTCCCGCCGGGGCTAGCACACCCAGCGTATCACCAGCTTGAAGTTCATCATTTGCAAAAGTGGAAAAACGGCCTCCGTCGACCTTGCGAATAGCAACGCGCAGGGTCTGGTCTGCAACACTTGAGCAAATCGAATAGGACCGCCTTAGGTCTTCACCGCCAATGGTGGTACGCAGCGTCAGGTGCTGGCCTTGGCGATAAGCGAACTCATCCTTGAGTGCTTTTGGCGCGCTGAGCGTAACAACAACTGTTTCTGGCGTATTTTTCTCGACAGAAGAAACTGTAAGATCATGAAGAGTATGCATAAATTTAGATCCGTCTCTGCACCGTATCTAGATGCATTTGAAATATTCAAAGGGCTCAAGRCAGTCTTTGCAGCGGTACATCGCCTTGCAGGCCGTCGCACCAAATTCGCTTATCAGTTCGGTGGTATACGAACCACACTGGGGGCACGCCACGTCCGGCGAAACGCCGAACAACGCCGCTTTACCTGTGGGAGCAGCACCGTCCGGCGGCGCAATTCCGTAGGCACGGAGTTTTTCGCGACCATCCGCTGAAATCCAGTCCGTGGTCCACGCTGGGCTGAGCACAATTTTTACACTGGTTTTCTCAAAACCAACGGAAACTGCACCGGCAATAATGATTTCGTTAATCAGTGCCGTCGCCGGGCAGCCAGAATAGGTGGGGGTTACGTCAATTTCTGCGACGCCGTTCTTGCCGCCCTCACGCGGCGTCACAATATGCACCGCCCGCACAATACCTAAATCAACGACTGAAAGCGCTGGCACTTCCGGGTCCATGACATCCTCRAGCACCRCCCAMAGCGCRCGCGCSTCGGCACAGTCGCCAACGCGGCCATCAGAACCAGCGCCTTGCCCTGAAGGGTGTATGTGCGCCGTTACCGGCATCACCAAACCGCACCGCCTGCAGTTGGATAAGCACGCTGCAGAAACTGCATTTCGCATAAAAGCGTGCCAAGGTGCTCGGTATGGTGGCCGTTGTGACGACTACCGATTTGGCGGCCTGTCGCTTCCGGCCTTTCAAGGCCAGCCTCAGCTAGGATATGCTCCATCTCTTCAAACCAGCCGTCCCGTAGGTCTTTCGACGCCACAGCAATGCCTTCATCCGCAAGTGATTGTTCCTCATCCGTGGTTTCAAACAACTCTGGCACAAAACGCCACAGGTCGTTGAAACCCTTTTGGATACGCCGTTTGCTTTCTTCGGTGCCCTGCCCCAGTCGAATGGTCCATTCCGCAGAAAAYCGGCGGTGRTAAGATACTTCTTTCAGTGCTTTAGCAGCGAAATCAGACAGGAAGGTATTCTTGGATTTTACCAGACGCTCATAGCGTTGATACTGGTACAGGCTAAACATCACCATGCGCGCGGTGCTGACACCCCAATCATCATTAGGCTGTTCTACCAGCCAGTGATTACGAAAATCATGGGCATCCCGCAGGAAAGCCAAGTCATCCGCTGACCGGCCTTTGCCTTCAAGTTCAGCGGCCTGCGTCAACAACATTTCCGACTGACCCAATAGGTCAAGCGAGAGATTGGAAGAGGCAATATCCAGCTCAAGCGCGGGCGCGGTGCGCAGCCATTCGCCCCACCGTTGGCCCAGAATGAGCACATCATCACCCAGTCCCAATACATATTGGAAAAGCGGGTTTTCGGTTAATCTATATACATTTGCCATAGGACTACCTTACATCTTTCCAACTTCGTCTGGGATGTCATAGAAGGTTGGGTGGCGGTAAATTTTATCTGTTGCAGGACCGAATAGCTGGTCGCCTTCCTCAGGATCGGAAGCAACAATCAGCTTGGCCGGGATAACCCAGATGCTTTCGCCTTCGCTGCGCCGGGTATAAAGGTCACGCGCGTGCTCAATGGCCATGACATCGTCTGCCGCGTGAAGGCTACCCACGTGCCGGTGTGATAGGCCCCGTTTCGAGCGTAAAAATACCTCGTAAAGGTCCCAGTCTTTGGATTTTTTAGGTTGTTCCATGGCTAAATCCTTCGTCTTTTTCATTCTGCSGCTTGAAGCGACGCGGTAGCCCGCTGCTTTTCTGCGTAAGCAGTTGCTGCCTCTATCACCCATGCACCGTCGGCGGCCGCTTTTCTACGAGCGTCGAGCCGGTTAGAAGCGCAAACACCGTCGCCTTTGACCACGGCCCAAAACTCGTCCCAGTCCAATTCACCAAAATCATAGTGGCCGGTCTCTTCGTTCCACACGATCTGCTCAGGCAACGTTATTCCCAGGTACTCCGCCTGCGGTATGGTGGCATCGACAAACCGTTGACGCAGCTCATCATTTGAGAAGCGTTTGATTTTCCACTTCATGCTCTGCGACGAATGCAGTGAGCCTTCATCAGGCGGCCCAAACATCATCAGTGACGGCCAGAACAAGCGCTCAAAACTGTCCTGCACCATCCGCTTTTGGTCCTCGGTGCCTTTCATCATCGCAATCAGGCCGTCATAGCCTTGGCGCTGGTGAAAGCTTTCTTCTTTGCATACTTTAATCATCGCCCGCGCATAAGGCCCGTAGGAACAGCGACATAGTGGGATCTGGTTGGTAATAGCCGCGCCGTCAACCAGCCACCCAATGGTGCAGATGTCCGCCCAACTAGTAGTGGGGTAATTGAAAATCGTGGAATATTTTGCTTTGCCAGACAGCAGTTGCTCGACCAATTCCGAGAGCGGTGTTCCCAGAGTTTCGGCGGCGCTATATAGATASAGGCCGTGCCCAGCTTCGTCCTGTACTTTGGCGGTCAGAATAATCTTACGCTTCAARGTCGGYGCGCGGGAWACCCAACTGCCTTCTGGCAACATGCCAACAATTTCCGAGTGCGCATGCTGTGATATTTGCCGCACCAGTGTCTTGCGGTAAGCCTCAGGCATATGATCCTTCGGCTCGATGTAGTCATCTGCGTCGATACGGGCCTGAAAAGCTGCATCGCCTTCTTCAGGTGACGGGGCCTTTATTTTTGCGTCCCTCGCCTTTTCTTCCGCTGTTCTTAGGTCCGTTGTATACATAACAGTTCCTTACATTCTTTGTGGCGACACAGGTTTATTCAGCACCAGTCAATTGCAGCGCAGCTTCTAAAACCGCATAAGACCTCTAACACCGCGTTTTTGGCTCCGCATTTAACGCCATCATATAATTAACCGATCAGTCGGTCAATTAATTATTCCAGTCTCAAATCCAGGTCCGCCAGCAAACAGACAATTCACAAGTTATAGGCTTCTACGATCAAAAACCCTAACGGCTTTCCCCTCGGAGCGCGGGACGACACCCGGTTCGACTACATCAACTTTGGCCGAAATTGTCAGATTGCTATTAATAGCCTTTGCCAGCGCCTGACCAGCCAACACTCTAGCGGCCTCGTCCGCGCAGCCTGGCCTGGCCTCAACAACGACCCGCAACGTATCAAGCTGCCCGTCGCGGCGTATTTCACAGAAATAATGCGGTGCGAGGCGTTCGTCGCGGCAAATCAAGTCCTCGATTTGCATCGGAAATACATTGACGCCCCGGATAATCATCATGTCGTCCGACCGACCAGTAATGCGCGCCATGCGGCGCATCGAGCACGCGGTTGGCGGCAACAAGCGGGTCAGATCTCGGGTACGGTACCGAATAACCGGAAACGCTTCTTTGGTCAGCGACGTAAACACCAGTTCCCCCTCTTCACCGTCCGCTACCAGCTCGCCAGTATCCGGGTTGATAATTTCAGGGTAGAAATGATCCTCCCACAGGGTCAGGCCGTCTTTTGTTTGGACAAATTCCTGCCCCACACCGGGCCCGATCACTTCTGACAAGCCGTAAATATCAACCGCATCAATGTTGAAGCGTTGTTCGATTTCGCCGCGCATCTGCTCGGTCCAGGGTTCAGNCCCAAATATACCGACCCTGAGCGAGGTAGAACGCGGATCGATACCCTGCTTCTCAAAGCTATCCGCCAGCGACAACATATAGCTAGGTGTCACCATGATGATCGTTGGCTTGAAATCCACAATAAGCTCAACCTGCCGCGCGGAATTGCCGCCCGACAAGGGCACGACCATACAGCCCATCCGCTCAGCGCCGTAATGAGCGCCTAGCCCACCGGTAAACAACCCATATCCGTAGGCGATATGAACAATATCTTCTTTGGTGCCGCCCGCCGCGCGAATAGACCGCGCAACCACATTTGCCCACAGATCAATGTCGTTTTGGGTATAGGTAACCACCGTGCGTTTGCCAGTAGTACCCGACGATGCATGGCACCGCACCACATCTTCCTGCGGCACGGCTGTCAGACCAAAGGGATAATGGTCCCGCAGATGTTGCTTCTCAAGATACGGAAAACGCGCAAGATCAGAGAGCGACTTAAGATCACCCGGGTGCACACCCGCCGCATCAAATGCGGTCCGGTAATGGGCCACATTCTGGTAAGCATGCCGCAACGACCATTTGAGGCGCGAAAGTTGAAGTGCGGCTAATTCGTCGCGCGATGCGGTCAGTATATCGTCAAAATTTGCGCTCTTCACATCGCTTCCTATTTCATTCCAGTTAAGGCTCTGACTTCTCTAGTCCAGACTTCTCCAGGCTCTACTTCTCCAGCCCTGACCTTCAGCCGAGACTWTTYCAGCCCARGCCTCTTTGGTCCSSGCYTCTACTCTACCCGCTTRATCACCATTGCAATRCCTTGGCCTACGCCGATACACATGGTGCAAAGTGCATATTGCCCTTGCCTGCGCTCTAGTTCTCGYGCCGCWGTCCATACRATCCGMGCGCCGCTCATRCCCAGYGGATGGCCAAGGGCGATAGCGCCGCCATTCGGATTTACATGCTCTGCATCATCGGCTAGGCCCAGATCCCGTGTTACAGCCAGCCCTTGCGCCGCAAATGCTTCATTCAGTTCAATCACATCCATATCGTTGATCGACAGGCCYAGACGCGCGAGCAACTTCTTGGAGGCTGGCGCTGGTCCAAAGCCCATAATACGCGGCGCTACGCCAGCTACTGCCATGCCTAYCACTTGCGCTTTTGGGGTTAAGCCGTATTTTTCWACAGCWGCCTTGGATGCGACTATAACCGCGCACGCGCCGTCGTTGATGCCCGATGCRTTKCCKGCGGTGACGCTTCCGCCCTCACGGAAWGGGGCCTTGAGCTTGGCCAAGSCTTCAACGGTGGTCCCRGGKCGGCCATGCTCGTCTTCGGCAAACAATTTCGTTTCTTTTCTGCTAACCCGCACCTCGATAGGCGCAATTTCGCCTTCAAAAAAGCCAGCCTCTTTCGCGGCGGCGGCACGCGCCTGCGACCGGGCGGCAAAGGCGTCCTGATCTTCGCGCGAAATACCAAATTCTTCCGCTACATTTTCCGCCGTTTCGGGCATGCTGTCGGTGCCCCACTCGGCTTTCAGCTTTTTATTGATAAAGCGCCAGCCCATGGTGGTATCAAATACTTCGTTCGCACGGGAAAAGGCCGATGTTGCTTTGGGCATTACAAACGGCGCSCGGSTCATGCTYTCRMCACCGCCSGCRATGRYCASATCWKMTTCACCGCATTTGATCGCACGCGCTGCTGCGGATATTGCATCCATACCGGAGCCACATAGGCGGTTGATCGTTGTGCCCGGCACACAGTCGCCGAACCCCGCCAGCAGGGACGCCATCCGCGCAACATTGCGGTTATCTTCTCCCGCTTGATTAGCGCAGCCCAAGATCAAGTCATCAATAGCGTCGGCAGGCAAATTCGGATTGCGCTCTCTAAGCGCCCGCAAAACATGCGCGGCTAGATCGTCTGGTCGAACCCCTGAAAGGCTGCCGGTAAATCGGCCAATTGGAGACCGGATGCCGTCACAGATAAAAGCTTCACTCATTAAATTATCCTGGAAGTTATCTACCAAAAACTGGCCTAACGGCCAACAAATACGGGTTTACGTTTTTCAAGAAACGCTGCAACACCTTCTGCATAATCGTCCGAAAACCCACATTTCTGCATGTAGGCCCGTTCGACTTCAAGCTGCTCGTCAAGGTTATTGCTATATGAAGCATGTAGTGCTTTTTTAGTAAGAGCCAGCCCCATCGTTGGTTTCACTGCTAAACCCTCAGCCAGTGCTGTTACCACTTCAACAAGCTCATCCGCAGGGACTGCTTTATAAATCATGCCCATTTCGACAGCTTCTGGGGCCAATACCGGAATACCAGTAAACGTAAGCGCTTTGGCTTTTGCCATACCCACAAGGCGCGGCAGAATGAAGGTTCCGCCAGCATCCGGGATCAAGCCAATGTTGGAATATACCTGAACAAATTTAGCGTGYTCCGCTGCGACAACCAAGTCGCAAGACAAAGCTATATTTGCCCCTGCACCCGCCGCAACACCGTTCACAGCAGCGACAGTTGGGACATGCAGGTTATACAGCCGCTTCATCAGCGGGTTATAGCCTTTGCCAACGGTCTCGCCCAAATCGGTGCGCTCCCCGCCAGGCTTAACGGCGCGGTCGTTCAGGTCCTGCCCCGGACAAAAACCACGTCCTTCGCCGGTCAGCACCATACAGCGAACGGTTTCATCACCCTCAATCAGATCAAGCGCCGCGTTGATCTCGCCCATCATCACGGATGTAATGGCGTTTAACTGATCAGGCCGGTTAAGCGTCAGCCAGGCGACGCCGTTTTTCACGTCAAAACGAATTGTCTCAAAAGTCATAAAATCCTCCATACGCCGTGAGCGGTGCCGCTCTTATTGCTTGCGCTCGTTTAAAGTAAGCAGCTCGTAATTGGCACAGACATCGCCGTCCTGATTGGTTACCGTTACGTCCCAGCGTACCTCACCAAAATCCTGATTCATACGAATAGTTCGCTGTTTGCAGGTCAGACGCACATGGATGGTATCACCCGGGAAAACAGGCTTCTGGAACGACAGGCTATTGAGCCCCACATTCGCAAGTACCGGTCCCGGATCCGGATCCACAAACATGCCCGCCGCGAAAGAAAGCAACAGATAGCCATGCGCCACCCGAGYGCCWMMWRRNGSAWYGKCCGCCGCGGCYTCTTCGTCCATATGAGCGTAGAAWGTATCRCCAGTGAAATTSGCAAAATGTTCGATATCTTCGAGTGTTACAGCACGCGGTGCCGTATGCAGCGTATCGCCGATTTTAATCTCGTCGAAATCCTTACGGAACGGATGCGCATCTAGTGTTGTCTCTGCACTACCCTGTATCCAACGGCCAGAAATTGCGGTCAACACATCTGGTGAGCCCTGAATAGCGACCCGCTGCAGATAATGCTTCACCGCACGCATGCCGCCTTGCTCTTCGCCGCCGCCGGCGCGCCCAGGGCCGCCGTGCTTCATATGCGGAAGCGGTGAGCCGTGCCCAGTGCTTTCCTTGGCGCTGCTTCGGTCAATCACGACCAACCGGCCATGATAGGCACCTATACCCATTACTACGTCATGGACAATACCCTTGTCGTAAGTAAACAGGGACGCAACCAAGCTTCCTTCACCCATGTTGGCAAGCTGRATAGCGTCTTCTGTGGTWTCGTAYGGCATCACRGTRACAACCGGCCCAAAGGCCTCAGTGCTGTGCGGCACAGTCGCCTTCAGCGGCTCGGCACAGTAAAGCAGTGTTGGCTTGATGAAAGCACCCTTGGCATAATCAGCGCCAGCCACTTCAAAAGGCTGCGTGCCGTCCAGAATGATGTCACAACATTCGCTTAGCTCTGCCACGCGCTCCAGCACTTCCGCGCGTTGCCCCAAATCTGCCAGCGGACCCATGCGCACGCCTTCAAAGCGTGGGTCACCCACAGTAGTTTTCGCCAGCCGTGCCTTCAACGCCTCTTGCACGTCAGCGGCAAAGCGYTSSGGYACRATWGCCCGGCGAATAGCRGTACATTTTTGCCCCGTCTTCGACGTCATCTCACGCGCGACTTCCTTAACGAACAAATCGAATTCTTCAGTGCCTTTCCCAGCATCCAGGCCGAGGATAGAGGCGTTAAGGCTATCGCATTCCGCAATAAACGGAACCGATTGTTCTGCCAGCACCGGATGCGACTGCAGCTTGCGCGCAGTGCTTGCAGAACCCGTGAAAGTCACTACATCCTGACATGTTAAGTGGTCAAACAAGTCCCCCGGGCGACCGCTGATCAATTGAAGGGCGCCGTCCGGCAAGATACCGCTTTCGATCATACGTCTTACGGCGCGCTCAGCTAAATAGGCAGTGCCAGATGCAGGCTTTATAATGGCTGGCATGCCAGCAAGCAGTGTCGGCGCCAATTTCTCCATCATGCCCCAGACCGGAAAATTAAAGGCATTGATATGAACGGCCACACCGCGCCGAGGTACCATGATATGCAGCCCGAGGAACGATCCCTCGCGCGACAGCATCTCGGTATCGCCGTCGACATAATGCGGCTGATCAGGCAGTTCGCGCCKTCCCTTGGATGAGTAGACAAAGAAAGTAGAGATACCACCGTCAACATCAACCCAGGTATCGGCCCTTGTCGCGCCGGTTTTATAGGACAGGTCGTACAGCTCGTCTTTATATTCAGCAAGCGCAAGCGCCACTTCTTTCAGCATGATTGCCCGCTGGTGGAACGTCATTTTTCGAAGTGCCGGGCCACCAACTGTACGCCCATAGTCGAGCATAGCTTTGAAATCCAGGCCCGCACTTGAAACATGGGTAATYTCTGCGCCAGTAGAGGCATCAACAACCGGGTTACCGCCGTCTGTGGGTGTATGCCACTCACCGCATGCATAGCTCTGTAGTTTCAAATTCTCTCTCCCAGAATGGTGATGCGCCGCAAACTGACACCGATGAATATGCGTTCRACTGAACTGRTTKGGYGGTCTGTCRTTACGTSACATAAATCATTAAWCGACCGGACAGTCAAATAATTTTCAGRCCGYTCTTCYGGCCTCTAGCTCAGCACTTGCAACCGCCCKCYAAGCTGGTTAAGGATAGRGCCACACTCAAAGGAAAAMCATGGCCCGCCCACAATCATCCGACTATGCCACYAGAAAACAGGGGATTTTAACTGTGGCGGTTCGAGCGTTTGCTGAAACAGGCTACCACAAGGCTTCCATTGGGGATATTGCRAAAAAATGCGGYATTTCTAAATCRTTRATCTATCATTATTATCCCTCGAAAGAGGAGATGCTGTACCATGCTATGCTGGAGCATGTGAAAGAGCTGGAAGCCAGTGCCAACGCCGTATTGGCCAAAAAACTCAGCCCAGAAATTGCGCTGAAGACCATTATCAAAGACTATCTATGCATTTATGAACGGACGGTCGACTGCCACCACCTGCTAGTGAATGAACTAGGATCGCTGCCCGAAGACAAACGCAAACAAGTTGTCGAATGCCAGAATAATATTGTCCATGCTTTTGCCCATCTGGCCTGCGARCTCGCCCCCGCYGATYTGGARTACCACAAAGCCCARAATGCCGTGTCGATGTTGATGATGGGCATGCTGAACTGGACCTATTTGTGGTTCAAACCTGACGGTGCGCTAGATTCAGATAAGCTAGCAAACATGATAGCAGATCTTTTACTGGGAGGCCTGCGAGGTCTCACKGACAAAAGCTTCTAGGCCCTGCGATGAACTCGATTAAGTCTCTGAGAGGAGCAGGAGGTTTTGGTGGAATGTTACACATTAGCCACCGCCTACGCCGTAGATGTATCTTAAGCACTTATTGAAAAACCCTGATATTCCGAGGCAAATAAACTTGTCGAATATAAGCACGCAACCCCGGGGGTAAAGCATACTCTTTGGCCTGGGGTCCTGGCGCTGGCCCTCGTTAACCACTGGGGGCGAGGCATCAGGATTGAACCATACTGTAAATGCTGCCGTATTTAGTGTAGCCTGCCGATAACACAAGCAAGCGCTAGGCTTTGCCAGCTACATCTGTGTCTCTAAAAATGGGGAGTATTGGACGTGAAGGTTTTATTGAGCATGCTAATAGGTGCGGGCCTGGGCCTGACGGTCGCGGCGGGTGCACAGCCCAGCAGCCCCAACACCACACCTATAGACACCAAAACATATAACGCCCATGCCTTTAAAGTAGCAGATTATGACCGGTTACCGAATGAATTCACCGACAAACACGCCGAACGGTTCAGAAAAATTATTGAGCGAGGCATGAAGGGCTTAGCTGTGATTTCAGAGTCCGCAAATTCAGCAGGGGTCTGGGAAAGCGCGTATCGCCCGCACGGAAATTTCTTTTCCTACTGGCCAAACGGCACGCTGAAAAAAACGGCGCGGTACGAATACGGCCGCCATAAATCGTCAATTTCTCTCGACGAGAACGGCGTTAAGGAGCCCCAAAAACCCCTTGTTAACGTGCGGTTAGAGGGGCCAATATTTTCATATTATAAAAATAAGGAAGTAAAATCACAGTGGTTCGAACTTGACGGTAAAAAGCACGGAGTTCTGGAAATATTCTACAAGGGCGGCAAGACGAGCAGTAAAACCAGATACGCCAACGGAAAGAAAGGCGGTTTGTACGAAAGTTTCCACCGAGACGGCAAGCCTAAAGAACGGGGCAACTGGGTTAGTAAAAAAGGAGCCAAACGCTGGATCACCTATCAGGAAGGAACATGGGCCGAATATTACCCATCTGGCAATCTGGTAAAACACCGCGTCTATGCGTGCTTCAAAGACGCAGGGATCGAGACTTGCGGCAAGGAACAGGGGCTGCAAAGCAATTATAATGATAAATCACGGATGAAATCTTCCGAATGGACTATGCTGAACGGCAAAATAGACGGCAAAGAAACAGGATGGGAAACCTATTCCCGAAAAGGCAAACTAAAACGGTATATTGCATATACAGTATATTGGAATCACGGCGAAAAAGTTGGAACGAAAAAATGGCTTAAGGAACCCGCTGAAACTGTGATCGGCAAGCTCGCACCCAAACTTACCATCAACCCTATGGGGCTTCAGTCCATTCCTGCTTTTGGCGGCGTCAAAATARACRAGCGCCCAATARAAGGCCCTTGCGAAAAAGCCGGGTCCAAAATCGATTGGATCAATCTCCGCCGTAAATGCTTTAAGGATCTGCCTCATATGGTGCCGATCTTGCTGTTTTCGCCCGATGTTACAGTCCGGCTTTGCGGCGCGCAGTCTGCGGACGGGAAATGCTCCAAGAAACCTGGMACCAAGCAATGGACAGAAGCCCACAGCGAATACGGTGACTGGCTAAAACACGGCTCCTATTTTGAAAGCTGGGCTGACGGMAAAGTCAGCCTGGAAGGRAAGTACGAGCGCGGGGCCAGAGTAGGCACGTGGCGCAAATACCATAACGACGGCAAAAAAACGCCCGAATACGAGTATAATTATGTGGATGGCCACAAGGAAAGCCAATGGTTTTTCGTGTTTAAAGAGGGCAAGAAATACGGGATCAAATACCTGTATGACAAAGACAATAAACGGAAAGGCTGYGAAACTTATATAAATGACAAAAGAATTGGGGTCTGCTGAAAGTATCACAGGTTTATCGGGCATTTGCCAGTTGCACGGCAAGGCTGTTTCAGGAACCGCACACTCTATTGCCCGCCGTAAAAAAACATGGCTGTCATGCTACTTTGGGCAAGGCTGTTATTTGGAACTGTTCAGGCATAATTGAAAACTCTTTTCGTGAAATCGTTCATACGGGCCTTTAACCACCTTGCCATTCAGGTTTATGTCCCAGGCCGTGTGATAGACACTGTATCGCCCACATCTTTTACCTGATCGCCGGCTGTAGTTTGAGGCGATAGCAAGCCCTTCATTCTCAAACCGAACTGAATCGTAGCCGGTATTTGTGAGGCGTTTGGCATCACCATTCAGCACGTGCCACTTCCCACCCTGCTCAACGGCGATCATATCTCCGGAAGGTGACGCCGTTACATAGTCAAATGTCAAGCCGGGGAATTGCCGCCCATCCTTAGTGAACAGGCTCTTTTTATTTCCGGCGCGGATGGCAATAAAATTGCCATTCACTATCTCCTGTGATTCATAACGGTTACTAAACAACAGCTTTCCGGATGCATCGATCACACCCCAACTTCGGCGGCCAGTTTGGACGCGTGCCATTCCAAATTTAAAACCCTTGGCCTTCATAAATTGCGGCTGTATTTTTACCTTTTTGGTCGTTTTGTCGCGGTAGCCCCACAAACGATAATTTTGTTGAAATATCTCCAGATTTTGCCAACTTCGCCCCAGTTGAAGCAGGGAAGCTATTTTGGCCAGAATAGCCGACGAAACACCCATATATTTGAGCTTCTCCGGGCTGTATCTGCGGGAGAACTGCATGAATGCATTTTTGATATCTGCGGGCA
This sequence comes from Kordiimonadaceae bacterium, assembly GCA_016764715.1. Lineage (GTDB taxonomy): Bacteria > Pseudomonadota > Alphaproteobacteria > Sphingomonadales > Kordiimonadaceae > Kordiimonas. The sequence continues at coordinate 16,977 of JAESRJ010000156.1, forward strand.
TTTCCGCATCCTGGCCCAGTTTTTCAAGCCTTGCAGCCTTCGTATTGATCGCCGCCATATCTTTTATCAATCTGGCTTTTGCGGGGCCCTGATTTGCCGCCTGCCAAACGTCTTTTGCAAAGCTCGAAAGGTCACCTTTCAACATCTTATAAGCACGTTCTGTCAGGCGTTTACGGCGCGCTATGTTTGCGGCATTATTTTCAACGGCACTAACATATTGCCCAGCCAACGACATCATTTGTTTGTCGCTGTCGGACATAAACGCCAATTTGTCGAAGACCGTAGGGTCCACCGCCAACATCGCGGCCCAAAGGGGGGMGAGRTCGAAAGAAAGGTCATTCACTTTCGAGTTGCAATCCTGAATCTCGGCTTTTCGCATCGCTTTGAAAGTTTTTTTGGCTTCACTTGCCGAATACCACTGCGTCTGCTGCGGCCGCCAGCGTGACGCCAAACCTGACTGATATTTGTTGATGTATTTGCCCCAACTGGGGCTGCCAGCAACATCAAAGCCCCATTTACCACCCCGAAACAGCACACCCGAATTCGCCCGATCAAAATTCACATTCTTTGATTGATAAATACCTGCTTTAAAACACAGATTGAGGCTGAAGTTCAGGCCGGAAACCCTTGCCTTATTCATTATCTCACGGCTGACTTCTATAGAACCTAGTCCATTGGTTTTTATAAAGGCTGCRTCGAMAWAGTCCCTCACTGAWAYATYGATTGTGCCGCCATTRTTKGGCCTGRTAAAATGCAGTTGGCTTATTTCATAGCGCGGGGAAAATACCTCAGCAGGTTCACCCATGATGGAAAACAGCCGGTATTTTAGATCAAAGCTTTTAAACAATACTTTGATGCGGTAATCGCCGTAAGGGTAGCTTTTCCCTATAGTGGAAAGCGTACTGAGTTCGACTTGGCCTTCGATTTTTTGCGCTACAGCGCTGCCTGCAACCGACACTGCAAAAACGGCAAGGATAAGGGCGTYTCGAAAATATTTGAACYCATGTTTYYTCATCTTAATTYCCTCCCCGCTGGCGCTCTTTTTCCTGCATGTCYAACATRGCTTCAAATACATCCAGATCATCTTGCGTCGCTGCAGCTGCAGCTGCGATGCCAAATGCYCCYGCCGCTTTTTTGTGGTTGCCCTGTTTGCTTTCCTGTTCAGCCAGGGCAACATGATCATCAATAACATCGTCCATATCTGGCCCATCGGAGCCCCCGAACGAAAGGAAGGACGGCAAGGAAGGCATGGACGGCAGCTTAAGCTCAGCCATGAATTTATCAGTATCAAACTGGCTAGAGCTCCAGCCGCGCGGCAAATCCTGCATTTCAAACGCAATCATGAAAGTTGCCATGAAAGCCAAGAACAATTGGGAGAACCTTCCTAAACCGACCAACGCMAGTGRAWAAGMTATWATAAKGSCKACAAWAACAAGGCCGCCATAATCARAATRGGATATCAGCTTCGCCATTTCAGTCGGCTGCARAAACTGCACAAGCAAATAGCCAAAGRCGAYGGCWAYGAGAWAACCGAAAAAACCRAAGCCGTCAKGCACGATSKTCACCTGCTTGAGCTTAGGCGGTGGGTTTAGCGTCCAGCTATCTCCATTTTTATAGACCGAAGTCTGGCATTTTCGGCAGGTAGAATAGCCGATTGTTTTGGGCGCATCTCGTACTGTCTGGCAGCCGGGGCAGACGATCTGACCAGGCCCAGCCGTCGCGCTGGTGGCCCTAGGCCCTGTTTTTCTTGCTGAGCTAGCCACTGCGGAAGTTTGAGGTGCTGGCATGTTCGGGGCGGACTGCCCTACTGCCGGGGACGGTTCCACCACCGTCCACTCCGGCCCATTTCTAGAGACACTTGCCTTGCAGTTTCGGCAGATAAAGGTGCCACTCGTTTTGGGCGGCTTTCGCTCTGCTTTACACTTCGGGCAGGCAACCAGTTGGCCCAAATTTTTAGCCGCACCTTGTTGGTTTTTTGGAAAAGGCTTAGATTTTTTTTTCTTGGCAAGCCTTATGAATCATTTTTACCGCTTGAGTT
>JAESRJ010000157.1 GCA_016764715.1 Kordiimonadaceae bacterium
GGAGCCAGAGCCAGAGCCGCCTACTACGGAGCCAGAGCCAGAGCCGCCTACTACGGAGCCAGAGCCAGAGCCGCCTACTACGGAGCCAGAGCCAGAGCCACCACTGACCCCTACGCCGACTGATCCTACCGATGATCAAACAGGCATTGAGCCGCTGAGGTTRATACTTGATGCAGGTGGCGGCGATGACGGTATTTATGACCCCATCCTTCTTGGCGAGGACTTTCAGCTTGATGGCTGTGCTTCCAACTTTGAGAGCGAACTTTTCTGTAGCCTGACTAGCACATCAGAATTCACACTCTTTTGGATACTCAACGGAGAGGAAATCGCTTTCAACCCGGATGAGATTTTTCGTACGGGCGCAGGCACTCGGTTTGATACGGATGGTCAGTATACAATTGAAATCGGTGTTCGCTATGACGGACGAATTCTTGTCGACGGTCAAGTCGTTAGCGTAATAAATGGCTCTTCGGTAAATTTTGRTGGTCTGACATTCCCGGGTGATCTCATTTTCACCAGCCTGGACACTGCTATCATCAATATTATATCAGTACCAGAACCCGCAGCGTTCCTGTTGCTTGCACCTGGTCTCTTCTACATTGTAAGAAGAGAAAGGCGGCGCCGGAAAAACGTCATCACAGACAAAAAATAGTAATAAAAAAGGCATAGACCGAAGGGTTTATGCCTTTTTTTAGATACTATGGTCCAGCTTTACATGCCGTATTCATCGACACCGTTTGAAAGCAACCGTGCAAGGCCAAGAACCTTTTTGCGAATACGGGGATCTGCAATCCTATAATAGGCTTCTACTAGTTCCTGAGTTTCCTGACGCTCATACGCGTCGCCGTCCAATGCAGCCATAGATTCGTTATAGCCAGGCAACTTCGTCTCTGCGCCCTCAAAAAAGTAAGCAACGGGTACATCAAGTGTCGTCGATATACGAAAAAGACGGCTGGAGCCTATCCTGTTCGTACCACGTTCATATTTTTGAACTTGCTGAAATGTAACGCCTAATTCTTTGCCAAGCTGTGTTTGGGATAGACCCAACATCTTGCGTCTTGCACGCACCCTCTGTCCAACATGTATGTCGACAGGATCGGGAATTTTAATCATAGTTATTTCTCTCCGGTGATTGGCCATGTAAGTATAGGCCCTCGACCACCCAGGTGCTAGGGTATAAAGCCCAATCATACCCGCTGCCAAGCCGCAAATTAAAAAAGAATCTGCTTACTAACTATTTTGTTATTAAAAACAAACACTAGAGTTATTTTATCTACTTTAACGTTAATCGATATTAAGTATAACTGGCACCAAACTGCAGTAATTACAATAAACTTTGGATTCAAATTCGCCGCGAATCGGTACAAGTCTATTCAAGCGATTTAGAACAAAGCTCTCGCACATCACTGCTTATGCGGTTGTTACTAAGAATAAATTTCAAAGCCGCTTGCATGTGCTCGCCCGCGCCTTTTTGCATCCGCGACCACCGACCAATCGGCGCAATCATGCGAGCGGCAGTTTGGGGGTTCAATACATCAATAGCGAGAATCATATCGGAAACGAAACGATAGCCGCCACCCCCCTCTTCATGAAAGCGCACCTGATTAAGCATAGAAAAGCTAGAAACAAGCGAGCGTACCCGGTTAGGGTTTTGTAGTGAGAATGCAGAATGGTTGGTAAGATCTTTAACGCGTTCCAGTGTATCAGCGCGGTTGCTCATCGCTTGCACGGCGAACCATTTATCGATAACGAGGGCGTTGGCTTTCCACTGCTGATAAAAACTTTCCAATATTGACAACCTACAATCAAAATCGCTACTTGCAATCAGCCCAAGAGCGACCATTCGGTCCGTCATATTGTCAGCTTGTCTATACTGCTCAACCACAAGTTTCTCACCAACTGGCAACACTGCGATATAGCCRAGAAGAGTATTCCTTAGTCGCCGGCGAGCCTTTTGAGACTGATCGAGAGAGTATTGTTCTGTTCTTGATAAAGCGGCATAGCGTGCCAAAAGGCCGTCGGCATTATCACGAGCCAGCTCAGCTATAAAGTCTTGGCGATTTTTATGAATAGCCAATGGTTCAAAAACTGCCGATTGTTGGCCAAGGTCAATTTCGCTCGGGAGCGATAGCAGTTCCCCAATTAAAGCATCGTCGGTTACATTATCAGCAAGTGTTGCACCAAACGCTTTCTTGAAGACCTGTTTCACTACTTGGTTCCGCGACGAGAGCAAAACCTGCGACGCCAACTTTTGCGCCGCCTCCCACCGTGAAAACGGGTCAGTGTCGTATGCCATCAGGAAAGCATATTCTTCAGCGCTCAGGTCATCTTCTAGCTTCACAGGGCAGGAAAAATCACGGTGCAGGCTAACGACAGCGCCTTCAGGTACATCTTTAAATACAAAAGTCTGGTCTTGCTGCGTTATTTCAATCAGACAATCATTGTTCAACCACTTACCGCCTGTTTCAAGCGATGGAGAGATCGGACTACCGTCCGATGATACCCACCCCATAAGAAACGGCATGTGAAAGTCTTTTTTTGAGCWTTGTCCCGGCGTRGGCGAACAAAACTGCTGTATTCTCAGCCCGACGTCCGAACCATTAGGTACACGTGTAACAGAAACCCTCGGCGTGCCAGCCTGAGAGTACCAAAGTCTGAATTGCTTGAGCGACCGGCCGCTTGCGTCTTCCATAGCTGTAATAAAGTCTTCGCACGTTACCGCCTGGCCGTCATGCCGTTCGAAATAGAGATCCATGCCGCGCCTAAATGCCACCTCGCCAATTAAACGGTGCATCATACGAATAACTTCAGCGCCTTTGTTATAGATGGTTGACGTATARAAATTATTTATCTCAATATATTTCTCTGGTCGAATGGGGTGTGCAAGCGGGCCAGCATCCTCAGAAAATTGCAACATACGGAGCGCGCGCACATCATTGAGCCGATTCAAAGCACGCGACCCCATATCTGAAGAAAACTCCTGATCCCGAAAAACAGTAAGGCCTTCTTTCAGGCTCAACTGGAACCAGTCTCGACATGTTACTCGGTTACCTGTCCAGTTATGAAAGTACTCGTGGCCAATAACGGCTTCTACATTATCAAAATCAGCGTCGGTCGCGGTGTCTGCGCTCGCCAGAACATATTTCGTGTTGAAAATATTGAGGCCCTTATTTTCCATTGCGCCCATATTGAAATCAGCGACGGCGACAATGTTATAGACGTCTAGGTCATACTCTAGTCCAAAACGGTCCTCATCCCAGACCATTGACCGCTCAAGAGATGCTAGCGCGTGTGCACTCTTATCTAAGTCACCCTGCTCCACATACACATTCAGCACCACCTCGCGGCCTGAGCGCGTTGTAAACTGGCTGGTGGCACATGCCAGGTCTCCAGCGACAAGTGCAAATAGGTAACAGGGCTTTGGGTGAGGRTCGTGCCACTCTGCAAAATGCCTGTTTTCTGCCAACGCACCGTGAAGGCCCGGGTTGCCATTCGCGAGCAGCAAAGGGAAGTCTGTCCTATCTGCTTCAATCCGTACGTCATAGGTCGCGAGAACATCAGGCCTATCGGGGAAGTAGGTAATATGACGAAACCCTTGCGCCTCACACTGAGTGCAGAAATTGCCACCAGAAAAATAGAGCCCTTCAAGCCGAGTATTGCCTTGTGGCTTCRACGTGGTTTTGACCTGAAGCTCAAAAGCGTCAGGAACAGCACACAATGAGAGACCCGTATCACCAACCGTATATTGGTCTGCCGCCAATGGAGAGCCATCAAGGGCTATCTCTGTCAGCTCCATAAAAGGACTGCCGTCGAGCACCAAGTCTTTTGCCTGAGCATTCTTACGAAAAAATTTGCAAATTGCCGTTACTTCCGCGCGGTCGCTAAAAAGCCGGAAAACTAACGAAATATGCTCCACCCCGAAATCGGGGGGAGCATAATCAGAAAGGTAGATTTCTTTTTTTTCAGTAGGCTTACCGTTGGGCGTAGCTAAACTGGCATCCACCATTAATTCCTTTTTCGACGACCTTTTCCATTAGCTACCGAGTAATCAAGCGGCAGCGCTGTCGTATATTTTATACGTTCCATCGCAAAAGAGGAAGAGACATCCGTCAACTGAACCTTTTTAATYAGGCTTTTGTAAAACACGTCATACGCTGCCATGTCTGGAACAACCACCCGCATCAAATAGTCAATCTCGCCGCTCATTCTGTAAAGCTCTACAACTTCCGGAAACTCGCAAACGGTTTCAGCAAATTCGTCCAGCCATTCCCAGTTATGCTCATTCGTACGGATAGCCACAAATACGTCCAGCGGCACATTGACTTTATTACGATCAACCAGCGCGACCCGGCGCGTTATATAGCCCTCTTGTTCCAGGATCTGAATTCGGCGCCAACAAGGCGTTGTGGACAAGCCCACAGCCTCTGCGATTTCAGCCGTACTTAGCGTTGCGTCTTTTTGCAACAAGTTTAGAATTTTTCTATCGGTTTCGTCCATAAGAGCACCCACTCAACACTTTGAAAAAACAATTCTTAGCAAATTTTACCTACGATCATACATTTATTAGCCCACAGAACCAATYTTAATGGCCCCTATGATAATAGTCAAAAGTCATACATCATATATTGTACGAGCATGTCCATTACAATCTCTTAGAGATCAAATGATCGAGAGATAGCTTTCCCGGACCGTAAAGCATCAGCGGCAACAGTGCTGCCAACCAACCCAAATGGTCCCAAAACAGCGTCGGATAAACAAAAATCTGAATGAAAAGCGCCATGCCTGCCAACCCTAGCGCGCCAAAACGTGCACCTAGCCCGATTAATAATGCTATTGGAAGAAAGGTCTCCATGTAAACYGCCAGCTGCGCCATCATTTCAGGGTCAACRAACGTTATGCCGTAATCTTCTTCAAATAATTGAGCCTGATAATCATTAAGCTCAAAAAATCCTTCTCCGACTTTTGTCCGACCACTTTCGTAAAAGATCTCAGCTACCCAGATTCTCAACCACAGCAGGACAAAGTCTTTCATCTCAAAAGTGGCTTGAAGCCTTGCTGTAATACTCTTTAACTTTTCGGCAAAGGGCAACATACCCAATTCCCTCCCATGGATTTAAATTATTATTTTTTTGTTTATTAGACCTTGGCGGATCTCTTCATCGCCCGCCTTCGGCTTTTCGCCACTAGATAATTTGCCTAGGTACGCTTCTTCCTCTGAAGACAAACTTAGTAACTCGACAAGCCCATCATTCAGAAGCGCACAAACGAATTGCCCACCCTGGTCAATATGAACAGATTGCGGAACTARCTTGCCTGTCCCCACCATCCACAAACTCARGATCGGATATTCACTTTTAATAAACCTTACATTTTTACTGATAGTTACGACGTCAACTAGTACGGCGGGCTTTTCCTCTGCAGCGCTCTGCAGTTCATACATGGCCCACTCAAGCTTCGCCATATCACCGATATACGGCACATCAGATGCATGTTCGTAGGTTTTAAGGAAAGCAGGAAATGCCACACCATACTCAGACAGGCAAGCCTGTTCTGGCGGGTTATCAGCAACGAAATGTTTAACYGCTGCCCGTGTAAAATCTTCGCCTACAAAAGCAGAAACCACCGGAAAGACACCAAAAACAACATCCGTAAGTGTCATAATATAGTTATTCTGGTACACCTGCATCCGCGAAGCGGCTGGCAGTTCATCTGACAAAATTAAGCCATCTAGCCCCTCAGCCAAGTTGCCACCTTGAACGCTGACACGAAAATCATGTTGAAATACTGCAAGACTAACCATTTGCCTGATCCTCCAGACCCATTGGCGCAATCGAAGCGATGATCGCCGACGCCTTCTTTGCTTCCATAACCAGCACGTCAAAAGCTGGTATATTTGTATCCCACTCAATCAAAGTAGGTCTCGCCCCAATAGTCTTCGTGATATCTTTAAAATGCTGCCAAACTGCATCATCCACAGGGCTGCCATGATCATCGATCCGAAGCTCTACACCATCCCCCAAATTCTTAAGGGTGTGACCCGCCAAATGCACCTCTCCGACCAAATCAGCTGGGATCTCTGATAAATAGCTGGCTGCGCTCCAGTTCATGTTAGCTCCTGAAACGTAGACATTGTTTACATCGAGTAAAATGCCGCAGCCGGTATTCTCAGCTAGCATCGCCAAATATTCGGGTTCAGGAATATCCGTCTCAGTGAACGCCATGTAAGCGGATGGATTTTCTACTAAAATTTTTCGCCCAATTCCATTTTGCATTTGATCAATATTGTCGCTAACAACCTTCACTGTTTCTGCATTCAGCGGCAGCGGTAGTAGATCATTCAAATAAAAACCGCCCTCACTAGACCAAGCAAGRTGCTCSGATACAATCAAAGGATCRTACCGATCRACTACCYGCYTAAATTTCTTAAGRTGATCGSGGYTCAGCCCWGCRGCTGACCCTARCGACATACCYACRCCGTGCACRGATATMGGGTAATGTTCRCTTATYGCYGCCARRTACCRGTGGTGYGCRCCRCCGCCTGACATGAAATTCTCTGCATGAACTTCAAAAAAGGCTACTTCAGGCTTTTTTGCCAACACCTCTGCAAAATGTTGGGTCTTAAGACTAACCCCCACAGGAGATCCTGCAGGGGTCGCCATAGAAATACTGGACGGCGAGAATAAAAAACGATCCGTCATACTCATCGCCGTCCCGAATTATCTAATAGTTAGGATTTTTTAGCTTTAGTTTTGCCGCCAGCAATCCGCTCGCAAAGGCCTTTAGTTACATACACCCACTCTTCAGGGTGATTGTCGATTTTGCTTTGGCCAGCGCAGCTGTGAGTAGACGTTGCGCAATCGTTCATGCCTTTAGCAACAACGCCAAAGCACTTTTCTTTTTTAGCTTTCTTGCCAGCTGCAACAGCAGTACCGGAGAGAGCAGTTAAAGCAAACGCGAGAGCGCCAGTGGCGGCGATGGCTGTTGTAGCAACACGAGTGAATTTCATTGTTCAATTTCCTCAATTTATTTTGTAGATAACAGCGCCTCAACGCGCCACTTAACTGACCCTAATATCGTCGAAGTACGCCCAAAAGGGAAATGATATAAAGGTCACGTCTTGGTGAGCAGCCTGTTAAACGCCCTAACACGCATGATTGCCTAGCATATTACCTCAATTTTAGAAAAAACTCACCTTAAAACGGCGCCAAGTTAGGTGCTTTAACTCGGTCCCAACCAAGAATTGTGATCCACAGATACGGGTTGTTAGCGACCGTTAAAGTCGCTTTTGTAATCACGCATGAAGGTCTGCAGCTTGGATACACTGGCGATCTGACTCGCGATCGAGCCCAGCTCACCGCCAGTCAGCTCCTGATCATTCGTCAGCAAATCAAACGCATTGGCAAAATCACCAGCACTCATTTGGTTACTGTACCGACGACGCATCTCGATCAGACCTGCGCGGTCTTCAACAAACGTCATGCCTATCGTCATTCTGATGAGATTAAAGCGCTGTTGTTCGGTAAGAGGAGCATTCCGTTGCCATCCGTTGCCAAGAAGTTTGCGAATGGAAGAGACAAGCCTCGGCCAGTCTTTTCCGTTCCAATAGATATTTGCTCTTATGTGCTCCGCCCCAGCGCTTCGGTCATTTTCCAACAAAACGTCAGCTTCTTCATATTTGTCCAGTTCATTAAGCGCGCGCGCTTCGACATGACGTCTTTTACGTAAAATGTCAGCCGGAAGTCTAGGCTCGCGTGTGGCCCTAAGGATTTGCATCGCCTTCTCAGGGGTATCATTCAATATATGAATTGCTGCAAGTCTGGCCGCGATGTTCGCGCGGGCTACACCCTCTAACCGGCTGGTTACCTGATAAGTATATAAAGCGGCAGCATCGGTTAGCAAATCCACATCAACCAATCGCTCTGCCAATTGCCGGACCATYCTATCACCCACTTGGCCTAAAGGAGCGAGCGCCTCAAACCGCCGCCAAAGAGCTATCGCTTTAACCGGGCTCATTTCATCGGCTTTGCCATTCTCGTATAGATCCCGAAAAATTTGCCGCATCCGCAGGTTCAAACGATTTTTCTTCGCGTAATCGGGATAATAAGAAGTAGCTAAGTAAAGTGAATTCATGCTGTCTTCGTAAAGTCCCGTATCGTAGTAAATCTGAGACAGTTCGCCGAGCAGTTTTGCTTCGAAATCATCACCGCGCCATGCGAAACGAAGCCGCTCCATTTGGTCAATAGCGGTAAGCGCATCGATAGCATTCGTTTTCAGCGCATATTTAATTCGAGAGTGCCGAGCACGGGCCGCAATCCACCGTTGAGGCGATACAGATAAATCATCGTACTGGGCAAAAGATTCAGCATATTGACCTTGTCTTTCGCCAATTCGCGCGCGCTGATAAATCACCTCGGCTAGATGTTTTTCGTTCAAATCGAGACTGTTAATCAGGTCAAGTTCCCGCTGTGCCAATTCCAGATCACTGGTTGCGATCGCCGCCCTGATAACGGCTAACTGTATAGCCGCACGGTCGTCTATATCATACGTGCCCATAACGTCGCGGCCACGTCGGTAATATTCCAGCGTCTTATCATAATCGCCTTGAGCTTCCGCGACCAAAGCATGCCATAGTTCAGCATCTTGTTCGGATTCTAATTCCCGCGAAGATAAATCTTTTTTTGCTTTGGCAAACCGGCCTTGTTTAAAGTTTGCTACCCCTCGAACAGCAAGATAATCGGTATTGTCTTCGAGAAGTGGATCATTTTCCAACATCAACTGAAGAATACCCAGTGCCTCYCCAGCACGACCATGAGCTARGAAATARCGCGCAATTTTCCATCGCACTTTRTTTCTGTCTTTCACAGGCTGCAAAGACAGYTCATAGAAAAGGAAGCGCTTATTTKTTCGGTACTCCCATCGGGGACCCCGACGCCATCTCTCAAAATCTATCAATCTCACTAATTCGCCGTTCTCACCAGCTTCGTCGCCGGCTCGAGCCAACTGCGCGTTCGACAAAATATCGTTGCCCGTGGAGCGAATGGCAATGCCGTCCTGAAAGCGTTCGACAGTAACGAAATCTGTTTGCGGCGAAATAATTACCCCTTGTGCACTTTCAAGTAATTCTGCAGCGGCATAGCTATAATTAGTAGCAAGCCCATGGCCCTGAAGCAGCATAGGCAATACACCAGCTGATCCCCTACATCAGGGTCTTCAAATTCAATTTTTCGCCCGATGTTTGAAGCAGGAATAAACACCTGTTGCCCTTGACCTCCCGCGTCTCTACGAGATGGCCTCAGGGGGAARCGYGGYTTRGCRGGCGTATCYTTYAGATATATTATCCAGTCGTTTTGATCCCTCTCCACAACGGCGCTTTGATTGGATAGAACTTTAAGCCGCAAGATTGTTGCATCCAAATGAGGCCTTTGGGCAACGCGCGTAAGCCTCTTGGTTACCACTGCGCCAGCGTCGACTAGGCCTTGAGGATCAAAACTATAGGGCTGATCAAAGATAGCCCAGAGCGACCCTCCGCGGTGGAACACAGCAAGAGCGACCTCTTCCGGCCACAAGAACCGTATCGCTATGCCATTTTCCTGTTCAGACACAGTCACGCCAACCACTTTCGAGGTATCAGCGATTGCGTCTGAAATACCGGAGAGCTCCAAAACACTGCCGCTTGGGTTACGGTCGCGTATTTCCACATCAATAGGTGAACCATCAGCGAGCACAATTTGTTGATCCCCCGCCGCTTGCGCTTCTTCCTGCTCTGTCTTTCGCGCAAGTTCAACGATAGGCTCTGCCTGTTGTCCTGCAGCGCTGCCCTCAGCGTCTGTATCTTCAACAGCGTCATTTGTGGTCGCCGAGCCGCTTGGAGTTCCGGAGCTATCAGCAGTCCCTGCAGAAGCTACATTTGGCTGTGCCGTGGTTGGATTTTGTGTCGCGGAATTTTGTGTCGCGCCACTATTTGTTGTTGCGTTGCTCGCCCTTTGGGCGGGCGTTCTACTGGCTCTATTTTGAGCCGGAGGCAAACTTGCATTTTGATCGCCGCCATATATATCTAAAATTACAAATGCACCTGAGCGAAAATCGCGCGGTGATACTCCGACCAGCATGTCAAAAGTCAAAATAGTCTGCGCGTTTTCCTGCACTGAGCGCGGGTTGCCAATTTGCTGCAACGATGTGCTCGTTAGTGCAGAAAAGTCCACATCAAACGCCCCATCAATGGTCAAACGCACTTGACGGTCGTTATAGGAGAAACGGTAAGCCACGTTTATTGGTACATCAAAAGCCAGGCGGGAATAAGTAGACTGCTGCGCCGCTTGAACTTTTATAACCGGCTGGGCTGACTGTGCGACTATCGGTGCACTTGTCACCAATGCAACAGCAAGCAAGAATGCCGTACAGGCCGCAAGAACCCTTAAACTACTATATCCGAAGCTACTAGAAGATATCATAAGGCCTACCCTTATGACGACCGGCCAAAATCACAATATCGATCCTCTCTTCTTCAAGTGCCAGGGAACGCCYTGTATTTCCAACGCCACGAGACACCGCACTACCGTATCCAAGTACTGTTATAGACTGTTTATAACCAAAATCTGTCAAAATTCCGGCAACCGTCCTAGCGCGAGCCACCGAAAGACCCCAGTTACTACGGTAAAGACCCGTTTGAATACGCCTATTGTCAGTAAACCCTACGACTTGGATCTCATTTTTTATTTGCATCAAAGGCGTAGATAAAAGCTTTAACTGTTCCGCAGCCGAGGGCAAAAGATCAATGTGTTTAGTTTTAAAAAGTGCTGAGGCCGGGATAGAAATTACGACACTGTCCCCGACTTTACGGACCGTTGCGCCTTTGAAGACGGGGCTAGACTCGATAGCCCGCTCAAAAGACAGTTTCAAAAAATTAAGGTTCAATCCTAATTCTGGGGCTTTGCTAAGGTGGTCGTCTGTGTCCCGCTTCGTTAGCTCGATTTTAGGCCTGTCGATGTTGAATTCTTCGCTCATTGAAGAAACCACGGCTTGCCAATTCTCGAATTCAATTGTGCTCATAGAGAATAATAATACAAAAAAGCTCAGTAAAAGAGAAAGGAGATCAGCAAAAGTGATCATCCAGCCGCTTTCGGTTTTTCCAATAGAGCCATCTTGCGAGTTTATACTCATGAGATTGACCCATTTTGAGCGCCTAACAAATCGGCACTSCGAAAAGCGGCCAGTACCTCGCCTTCTGGAATCGCAACAAAACCCGTTACGAACAGGCCGTTTGGTATACCCTGGCTACCTAAATAGAGGGCCACAGTTTCAGCGCGCCTGATCGCAGCTTCTTGAGAGCGCGTCATTTCCTTATCAACTGGCCTAACACCAACGCCGAACATAAGTGCAATCTGTTGCCGTTTATCTTTCGGCCCGCTTTTCACGGCCGCAACTAACTGGTCTAAGAATGGCAACATATCTCGGCGCAAACGAAACGAGCCTGGTTGAAACAATTTGTCGGCAGAAAATTGCACTTCGAAAACACTACCACCATCTGAAGAGAAGCGGCCCGACAGCTGCATCTTAGCAAGGAAAGCCTGACTTATAATGCTCAGAACCTGATCTTTTGCAGCAATATTCTGCGCAGCAGGATCAATGGTCAATTGGTTTTCTAACGCCTTCGCTTCTTTAAATGTACTATTCACACTGTCAATCGCAAGCTGAGCGCGATCCGCCGCCTGTTCAGACACTGCGTTCAACATAATAAAGAAAGCCAACAAAATGAGGTAAAGCCCGACAAACAGCCCCATGGTAGTGTCACTACCAAATATTCGCTTTTTTTGATGGTCTTCAGAATACATAAACTGTCAGTGCTACTTACTCTAGCCTAATCAAAACTGGCTAGGATCGCGTCAATTTCGGCTTGGGAGTTACCATCCCCTTCCAATTGAGGCCCATGCAACAAATCGGTATCGTCGATTGCCACACCTTCTTCATCAAGATCAATATCTTCTTCAGATTCCTGAACAAAATCGTCCCCGATAGCATCCGCGAGCGCATTTAGCCGCTCCTCCAAATGCATAAGCGTTTTATTCACCTTGTTGATGCGCTGGCCCGTAAGATCTTGGAAACTTGATGCTTGAAATAGCTCAGCAGCAGCGTCATTCAACTTAGTTGATAAAGTATCATCATCAAGCTCATCTGCTACTAAGCCGATAATGTCCCCAACATCCATTATCACGCCTGCCGCATCTTCTGTCGCAGAAATGACAGCATCTAGCTCAATGTTAGCGTCAGGTATATCGCGGTTGGAGAGCGACTTTGGCTGCATGCCGACAAGTTCGTGCTTGGCGGCCCCGATGTATTGAAGCAACTCACGCAGTTCAACGGCCACGTTATCCAGCTCATCATCGTGCGTTGTGCCCTTAACTAACGAGCCAACCACGCTTGCAATATCATCCACTGCAACTTTGTCGCCGCGATGCTCACGCAGCGCAGCCGCACGATCTTCAAGACTTATAACGGTTGCCTGTCCCGCCATGTTATTCAAACTCCTTGACGCCCTTCGAGTAAAACTCAATCAGCTCAATATCACTTACCGCCCTGCACATCTTCAATTGAAGGCGGCGCTGCTTTGGTGGCAAGTTGTTGTGTCAATTCTTTAGCTTTTAGCGGCTGCATTTTTGCCATTATCGCCGCTACCTTCGCAGGCTTCATTCGAGTGGCCAAGTCCAACTGAATTTGCGGAGGTAAAATTTCAAAACGCGGCGCGGCGTCTTTAGCCTTCATCTTTTCATAAACAGCAACTACAGATTTTAACTGAAGGTCCTCGCGCTCATCGAACAAGCGCAAATGCCCCTTTATCTTCGTTTCCAGTTCTTCGAGCCGTTTAATTTTTTGGTCCATACGAGCTTCGGTACTCGACAGTAAATTTGCCTGCAAATCCAACTGGTTCTCTCTATTTATCAACGCTTCCCGACGTGCCTTCAAGTTCAAAAGAATATCTTCTTCTTCCCTGCTCGGGGGGTCATAAAAACCAGGGGGTGCCGCAGCGGTGGCCGCTGGCTTACTAGCCGCTTCATCGTCCGCGCCATCATTTTTGGGATCGTCAGCATTTTGCGCAACAGCGACACTACCAAGCAAACTAATGCCCGTATAAAGATCAACGCCGCGAGAAACCAACGCAAACAAAGCAAAAACGATTAATAAGGGGAATAACCTTATTTTGCTTACTACCATTTTTGCCATGTTATTATACCTTTCACAGTACCTTCGTAATTCTAGATCGCATTCASCTAGGTGCTGCCCTTAGGCTAGCGGGCCTCTCTAAGTGCTGCCAATATCTCTTGCTGCTGTTTTTTCTTTGCTTTAGGGACTGCGCCGATATCCCTATCAGCTGCCTTACCGGCACCAACCAAACCGCGTTCAATTCGATCTGCAAGATTGTTGCCAGACTCAGTTATGAATGACAGCTCGTCTGACATTGCTGATGCCTTCGACGACGCATCGCGCAACCTGCTTTCCACTTCGCCGGCAGAATTTTTGAGATCGACAACACTGCGCTGTGCAGTTGACACGGCTCTATTCAAATCGTCCACCAAAGTCTTAAGTTCAGCTTGGCCAGCCCGTATAGTGCCTAGCCGCCGGTATACAACGACACACGCAACAATGGCCGCAACTAACAGAAGTGCGAGCACACCATCAACGATTAACGCCATACTACTCATAGGTCATTACTCATTTTGTGTCCCAGCCCTCAACCGCTCTGCGGTATGCTGGACTTGAATTGCTACGTGCTGGCCCGAACGACCAATCGCGCCGCTGACCATTGGAACACCACCACATTTTAGCACAATATTGTCTTTAGGTGTTTTATTAAATAAAATGGTCTGCCCAATTTCTAAGTTCATCACTTCCCGCAAGGACATTGTTGTTTCGTCCATCACTGCAGTCAGGTCGACTTCCGCGCGCCAGAGCTCGGTCGCTAAGTGAGTTTCCCAAATAGTATCCCGCCCGAATTTTTCGCCCATGAAGCGCTGCAAGAGCAATTCCCGAACAGGCTCTAGAGTTGCATAAGGGAACAATGCTTCAATACGCCCGCCTCGGTCTTCCATATCAACGCGCAATTTCACTAGAACTGCGGCATTTGGTGGCCGCGCAATTGTAGCAAATCGRGGGTTTGTTTCCAAACGATCAAAGGTGAAATTAACGGGGCTAAGAGGCTCGAAAGCGCCGCACATGTCTTTAAGAATTACGGATACCATCCGCTCAACCAATGTCTGTTCGATGGTCGTATAAGGGCGGCCTTCGATCCGCATCGCTGCGGTTCCTCGCCTGCCACCAAGAAGCACATCCACAATCGAATAGATCAAACTGGAATCGATAGTGATTAGACCGTAGTTATCCCACTCCTCAGCGCGAAAGACTGCAAGCATCGCAGGCAGCGGAATAGAGTTCAGATAATCTCCAAATCGGACAGACGTAATATTATCGAGCGACACTTCAATGTTGTCCGATGTAAAGTTACGCAGAGACGTGGACATCATCCGTACCATGCGGTCAAACACAATATCGAGCATTGGGAGGCGTTCGTAGGATACGAGTGCACTGTTAATCAGCGCATGGATGCCTGTTACTTCGCCTTCATCTTCGTCACCGTCGAAACCAAGCAAGCTATCGATTTCATCCTGATCAAGGACACGGCCAGGCGTAGCACTGCCCTCGTCATCCTCGCCCTCGCCTGCATCGTCGCCGCCAGCCATGGCTTCCCACTCGGCCGCCATTTCTTCGTCGCTAMCACCGCCGTCATCTTCATCGTCGCCACCAGCCATAGCCGCCCATTCGGCAGCTACTGCTTCGTCGTCCACTGGTTCGTCATCGTCAGCCATGAATTGTCCTAAAGGCGAAACACTGCCTCAATTACCTTGTTGTAAAAACTCTTGTATCAAAATATCTTCAACCCGCGCTGGTGCAACCGCTTGATTGACCCGCATTAGCAGTTCTTCCTTTAGGCGAAACATGCCTTTCGAGCCATTTAAATCTGCTGGATGAAGCTCTCGCATATAGACATTAAATTCATCCAATATACGAGGCATCTTCGCTTCTACATCTGCCCTAAAGCTTTCTCTATCAACCTCAAGAACAATTTTCACTTGTAAGAAACTAGCGCCCGACCCTTCAACATTCAGGTTATAACGATGCGTGCCCATATCAATAAAAAGGGTTTGCAGTTCTTCAGCAGGTTTATCTTGCTCCGCTTCTGCAGCATTTCGGGCTGCGGCGGCATTTGCAGCCAATTCTTCAATCGCAGCATCTTCGTTATCTACGGTTTCATCATCACCGCCAAACATCACCCAGCCGCCTACTAAAGCTAACAATATAATGAATCCAGCGCCTGCAGCCACAACAAGTTTTTTGCCGCTCAGCTTTTTGCGTTCCAAACCTTCTACAAGTTCAGCTTCGCCTAATACTTCTTCTAAGCCGCCTTGGTCTGCCATTTTCCTGCCGCTCCTTACTATCCACTAAACATCCTAAAAAGGAGCTTATCCAACTTTATCTTCGGTTACATATAGTTAACAAGCCGTGAACGTGATTGAAACCAAATTTCGCGTCTTTTGCCTACAAAATTACAATACTCGGCAGTTTTTCGGCGGCACATTTTGCCAAACCCAGTCAAAATTTTCACTGAAAACAACATAAGTAACTGTTTTAAAATACCTTTTACAACTGGCACGCTTCCTGCTGATATACCGGCAAAACAAATAATCTGTGGTAACAACAGAACAACTGCGAATGCAGGAGAGTAATAATGGATTCCGCACTTTATGTCGGGTTGGCACACAAAGCAGCACTTAAACGTCGTATGGACGTTGTAGCGCACAATATTGCAAACATAAGCACAACGGCTTTCAGCAAAGAACGCGTGGTGTTTCGCCAGCTTCTAGTTGACGCGCCAGGCGCAGCCGCTACCAGCGGCGGCAAGATCGCTTATGTACAGGATCACGGCATTATCCGTAATCTCAGCCCAGGCACTTTAATCCCTTCAGGAAACGAATTGGATGTCTTCATCCACGGACGTGGTTACTTGTCCGTTCAAGGACAAGGGGGCAATACGCTCTATACCCGCAATGGCCGCATGATGATTGATACAGACAATAACCTCGCACTGCTTGGCGGTGAAAAGGTTCTTGATGACAGTGGTCAGCCAATTCAATTCGAAGAAGATGACAGAGACATTCATATAGCCGAGGACGGCACAATCTCCACAAATAATGGAGAACGAGGCAAACTAGGCCTCTCGCAGTTCCGGGACGAACAAGGCATGAAACGCGTGGGGTCTTCTCTATATACCACCAACCAAACGCCTAAACCGTCAGAAAACCTGACAGACCTAACAGTTCGCCAGAAAGCGTATGAAAGCTCAAACGTCAATGCTGTGGAATCAATGGTCGAAATGATCGAAGTGTCGCGTGCTTATCAAGCCGCCTCCAAAAACGATTCACAGATGGATGACATTCGTAAAGATGCCCTCAAAAGGCTTGCTGAGGTTCGCTAAAAACCTAGCGCCGCCCGCTGAAGATTGAATAAAGGATAAACCGATGAAAGCACTTAGTACAGCCGCGACAGGCATGTTGGCCCAACAGCTCAACATTGACACCATCGCCAACAATATCGCCAACTTGAACACCACTGGCTTCAAACGCCAACGGGCCGAATTTCAAGATTTACTTTACCAGAACATTGAGCGTGTGGGTGCCAATTCATCAGATGCTGGCACAGTAGTGCCAAGCGGCATTCAGATCGGTGTCGGCGTGAAAGCCGCCGGCGTTTACCGGATCACTACTCAAGGCGCGCTTCAACAAACAAGCAATCAGTTTGATTTGGCAATCAGTGGAAAAGGCTACTTCCGTATCAGCTTGCCAGATGGGCAGGATGCATTCACCCGAGCAGGGTCATTTCAGATTGATCAACAGGGCCAGCTTGTGAACCCTTCCGGCTACATCGTACAGCCAGCCATAACAATTCCTCAAGGCGCGGTCGATGTATCGATTAATGAACAAGGCGAAGTGAGCGTTAACCTTGACGGCCAGGCCGCACCACAGCAAGTCGGCCAGCTTGATCTAGCGATTTTTGCGAACGAAGTTGGCCTAGAGGCAATAGGTAGCAACCTGTTTGTAGAATCGCAAGCCTCTGGTCCGCCTAACCTCAGTACGCCAGGCGCTGACGGATACGGCAGTATTATTCAAGGTTTCTTGGAAAACTCTAACGTATCAGCGGTTAGCGAGATCACCGCGATGATTGCTGCCCAGCGCGCTTACGAGCTGAATTCTCAAGTGATTCAAACCGCTGACGAAATGCTGCAAGCAGCAGGTAACCTACGCTAATAGGAGTTAGAGATGTTGTGTTTCAGTAAATCCATACAATCTAGCGCCTTAGCTCTACTGACAGGTCTCGTCCTAGCGGCGACACCTCTCAGCTCAGCCGATGCCTCAGATTTGCAAAAGAGCCTCAAAGTTACTGATGCAGTGATTAAGCTCTCAGATATATTCACTGACACCGGCAAGCACGGCGAAACAGTGATTATGGAAGCGCCGGCTCCCGGCAATAAAATGCAACTCTCCAGTTACGAACTGGTGCGTTTGGCAGCAAAATACGATTTAGAATGGGATCGCCCGGCATATCTGAAACGCGTTTACCTACACCGTGAAGGTACGCCTTTTACACTGGAAGACGTAAAAGTATTAATTGCTGAACAAGCCCAGGAAAATGGCTTACCGAGCAACATCGCAATCAAGATATTTGGCCGTAAGAACGGCTTGTTCTTGCCTTCTGACTACAGCGTCCAAGATATCGAACTAGGGTCATTTGATCTGAACAGCAGACAAGACCGCTTTACGGCAAAACTGCTAATTCCGACAGGCACAAATGAGCCAACTGAAATCCGGATTACAGGCACCATAGATGAAGTACGTTTGGTGCCGATGTTTAACCGGGTGATTACGCCCGGTGAAGTGATTACTAAAGCTGACATCAGCTGGGTAGAATATCCAGCAAAACGTATCAATAGAAATGCACTGCTCAGCGGATCGCAGATACTGGGATACACGGTACGCCGGGCATTGTCCCCCGGGAAACCTCTCCTGCAGAATGACCTCAGAAAGCCAGTCGCAGTTAAAAAGGGCAGCATCCTCCAAATGACCTACAAGGCAGGAAACCTGACCCTTAGCGTGCAAGGCCGCGCGCTCGAGGATGGCGGTATCGGTGAAACAATTCGCATTATGAACCCGGTATCGAAAAAAACGATATTTGCCGAGATTATCAACTCAGGCCAGGCAAGGATTGCCGTGACTGCACCGATAGTTCTCGCCGCCAGATAGGCACCGGCTCTACTACCAAAGCGACCCAGACAAACCACATGCGTCAAGGAGACCAGTAATGTTCAACAAAATCCTCAAACGAGCCAGCATTTGCTTACTCCTTGGTAGCTTAGCCGCGTGCGGCGCAGCAGAGCGTGTTACCAACATTGGAAGAGCCCCTGAATTGACACCAATTAAGAACATTAAAGCGCCGCTTGCAGAGCGTTCAATTAGCCTTCCGATGCCCTCCACTACAATAAAGCGTCCTAGGGCTAACTCGCTATGGCGTGTTGGCGCGCGGTCATTCTTTAAAGACCAAAGGGCATCCAAAATTGGCGACATTCTGACCGTAAACATCAATATTTCAGACAGTGCACAGATCGGTAACACTACGGCACGGGCTCGTACTACTGCCGAAAATGCCGGGCTAACAAATGCCTTTGGTTTAGAAGAGGCTTTACGAAACGTATTATTCGGCAACGCGCCAACCGCTGCGCAAATTACCGCTGCAGCATTGGCAGGCGCATCAGCAGCTGAAATCGCGGCCGGAACAGAGACTGCAGGTAGAACAGCGGCACG
>JAESRJ010000158.1 GCA_016764715.1 Kordiimonadaceae bacterium
GGGGGCGTGGGCGGATGATGTTGCAAGGAAGTGCGGCGTTAATCCCTTAGGCTTGAAGCCGCTACGCAGGACGATCGCTGTCATCACCAGCCCGGCGCAGGTGCCCTTCGTGAAAAACGGTCCAGTCTTATTTGATATTGACGAAAAATTCTATTTCAAACCGGAAGGGGACGGGTATTTGCTGTCTTGTGCTGATGAAGCGCCGAGCGCTCCGTGCGATGCCCAGCCCGAAATGGAAGATGTGGCCAGGGCCGTTGATATGTTTGAACAAGTATCTGGCGCGTCGGTGACGCATGTGAAAACGCGGTGGGCAGGTTTGCGCACCTTTGCGCCTGACCGAGTGCCTGTGATTGGGTACGCTGACGATAATCCGCATTTTTTCTGGAACGCCGGGCAGGGTGGCTACGGTATTCAAACCGCACCAGCATGGTCACAGCTCGCTGCTAGTTTGGTGCAGAGAAAAGACGTGCCTGCGCCTTTGAAAGCGCACGGCGTTGCAGCCGGGMCTTATGACCCGGCTCGCTTTAGTTAATCCCCGGCTGGCTTTAACTAATCAATCACTTGGGCTGAGTTGACCCGTTGCCTTTATTCTTCAGCATGTCCGCCTTGGCGGCGGTTGCCAAAGAAATACACCAGTGCAACAGCACCGATAGTGCCAGATATCAGATCCCCGATAAGCCCGTGGGTATGAAACCCTAACACCCAAAAGACAAAGCCGCCGACGATGCCGCCGAAAATGCCTAATATGATGTTACCGATTGCCCCGTAGCCTCTGCCGCGCAGAATATGTCCCGCTAAGAAACCGGCTAGAGCCCCTATTAAAATTGTCCACATTGTTTTTCCCCTTTTCTGGATTGGTCCCCGGTTCTGGATTAATAACGGCGGTAGCGGCGATCAAAGTCGTAATCGAAATCGCGGCGTAATTCGTCGTTGCGGTATTGGCTTAGGGCATAGATTGCCCAAATGGCCGCAATCGGCCAGCCGATGATTGTCATCCATAGGAAAGCACAGRAAAGCCCCTGAATAGGGCGCCAAATTGTGAAAAAAACCAATGGTGGTAAGAAAATCGCCATGAGAAGGCGCATTCGTTCCTCCTTATATCCTCGCTGTTTATGTTTTTTTGGCCTTTTTTGTATCTTTTATGTGGGGAGGGTTCTGCCGGGGTTCAAGCCAATTTTCGCGGGTGCTGCTATAAGCCCAAATTTTAGCCGTGATTTTGCCATTTTTCTTGATGCTCCTACGTCTAGGTATGCTATTCAGCCAAAAGGCGGAAAATACACTAGAGTTTAGGCAAAAGGTTTCGGGGCGCTATGATTAATGTTCTACGTAATTTTAAAGTAAATGTGCGCATTTGGGCGCTGACCATCGTTTCACTAATCGGGCTTTTTGCGATGCTCGGCTTTTACAGTTCGCTTTTGAGCGAAATCGCAGGCGGAAATCTTTCCGCAGCTGAAATWGCTAGTAGTGAAAGCACTTTATTCTGGTCGTTCATTACACTTGGCATCCTAATTCTTGCATTTTCCTGGGCTATTACCCGCAGCATTATGGCGCCGCTTCGGCAGTTGCAAAGTGAACTGACGGCCTTGTCAAAAGGCAATTACGACAAGCCGATGACAGACATGGATCACAGCGACGGTATTGCAGGCATGGCCCGCGCCGCCGAGTTCTTGCGTAAGAACTCGCTGGAATCTACACGCCTTCGGGAAGAGGCCGAAACAGCACGCACCGCGCGCGAACATGAAGAAAACGAAGCAGAGCGGGCAAGGGCCGAAGCAGAAAGCACTCGTCTCGACGCAGAAATTCAGCAGCAACAAGTTGCAGCGGACGAGCGGCAGGCCCTGCAAAATAATTTGGCAGACGCTTTTGAGAATGAAGTGTCAGAAGTTATTCAGTCACTGTCAGGGTCAGTCGCTGAACTGCAGATGGCTGCAGACACGATGACAGATGCGATTGAGGAAACTACCCTTGAGGTAAGCTCCGCCGCACAGGCGACAGAAGCAACCAGCCAGGACATGAATTCGGTTGCGGACGCGACCGAAGGCCTAACCGGCGCTATCAGCGAAATCCGGATGCAGGTAGAGCAAGCCAACACCATCACCATGAAGGCAATGGAAATGACCAAAGACGCCGAAACGCGCGTGGGCTCGCTGGCCAGCGCGTCTGAGCGTATTTCCGAAGTGGTGAACTTGATCAATGATATTGCTGAGCAAACCAACCTATTGGCCCTGAACGCCACAATTGAAGCGGCGCGTGCGGGCGATGCAGGACGCGGCTTTGCGGTTGTAGCCAGCGAAGTTAAATCCCTTGCGGGCCAAACTGCGCGGGCAACGCAGGAAATTGAAGAGCAAGTAGCAACCATGCAGAGCGCGACGAAAAGCACAGTTGAAGCGGTGACAGGTATCAATAAAACCATTCACCAAGTGAGTGAGATTTCAGGCATGATCGCGGCCGCAGTGGTGGAGCAGGAAGCTTCAACTGGCGAGATTGGCCGCAGTGTGCAAAACGCTAGTATGGGCACTGCAAACCTTGGCCAAAATGTAGGCCGTGTGCAGGAAATGGCCTACAAGAGTGCCGGTGCTGCGAAAGTGGTGAACAGCAGCTCGGGCGGGCTAACGGAACAAGCCGGTGTTCTTGAGCAGTCCGTAAATAATTTCCTCGCGCGCTTACGCCAGTAGCCGCAAGCGCTTTCCACTATCAGAACTCTGAGTTCGGGCTGGCCATTTGGTTGGCCCGTTTTTGCATGTGAAGATTGCGTCCTTACTGGGCTCTACTTGTCCCGAAAACGGGTGTTCGCCTGTCAGGACAAGTTAGTGATTGATTGCACTTGACGCGTTAGAGTGGTGCTGCAAGGGTACCACTTTATTGAGGCTTTTGGGGGCATTCCGTGACGAAAATTTGGAGTTATAGCAAGGCATCAGTGCGCTTGTGGCGTAAGCAGTGGGTGGGCGTTTTTGTTGCGGTGGCGGGCCTTGCCGTGGCCTTCGCAGTTTCTATTCTTGCTGGGCTCTACGTCTATGACGGTATCCGTTCAGATGACTGGCTTGACGATGCCGGCCAAATTTACCGCGTGAATACGCAAACAGTGAAGGATGACGGGGCACAAATTTTTGGCCTCGGCGCTCGGTCCATGTTCTCGGTGGCCGGTGTTGTCACCGAGCAGTTTGCCAATGTGGAAGCTGTGGTGCGGTTAAAGCCGGAGAAAGTTAATGTTGAAYGGGACGGAACTGAGCGCGCCAGTGACTGGGTTTTTGCTGACCCGTCCTTCCCTGCGGTGTTCCCGCTTACTTTAGTCAGCGGCGATATAAGTTTGGCGTTTACCGCGCCGGGATCTGTGGCGCTGTCCCGTAGTGAAGCCCAAGCGTACGGCGGACTGGATGCCATAGGCAGTATAATCAACGTGGCAAAGGGCCAGCAGCGGTTCTCCGGCAGCGACGAAGAAACCAAATCTGGTGATAAGGTCACGCCGTATAAAATAGTTGCGATTTATGAAGACCTGCCACCCAATACCCACTTGGTCTTGCGCGCCCTCGCGCTGTACAGCCCGCCCGAGAAGACTGACACGTTTCAAATAGGCGGTGATCTTTATACTTACCTAAAGTTTGCGGACGGTACAGATGTTGCTGCGTTTGAGCAGCACTTCACAGAAACGGTTTCACCTACATTGCCGCGTATTGATCATCTAGGTATTAGTGGTGTTGCGTCCTTGGAACCTATTTTGGGCATGCAGTTCAACAGCCCCGCTTTTGGCGGTTTCAGAACGCCTGTAAAATCACAGTATTTATGGGTTCTAGGGGTTATTGGCAGCATACTTTTGTTAACAGCAGGCTTCAATTTCGCCAACGTTTTTACAGCAATAAACCTGCTGCGCGGCAAGGAAATGGCTGTGCGCCGTATTGTTGGTGCACCGCGAAGTTATCTGGGGTTTGTTGGGCTGTTTGAAGGCCTGGCTATAACCTACTTTTCGTTTGGTTTGTCGTTCTTCATCGCGCAGGATCTTGCACCGCTTTTGACGGACCTTACAGGCGTAACATTGCAGTTTTGGGGAACTGGCCGTATTGCCGTGTGGGGCTGGGCTTTCGCTTTCGCGGGCTTGGTTGGTTTGGTTACCGCCGCCTACCCTACGCTGGTTATGAGCAGGCCTCAGCCAATTGATTTGCTGCGGGACGGGCAGGCAAGTGTTGCGGGCTCTAAGGGCCGCCTGAAACAAGCCTTGGTTGGCTTACAAGCGCTTGCCTTTGTAGGCACCACGCTCGGTGCGCTGCAGATTTTTCACCAGATCGACCATTTGGTCACAAGGGATCAAGGGTATAAATCGAGCGATATTATTGTACTGAACGCGCCAGAAGGCGAACGGGTTCAGTTTTCTAGCAGTTTCAGGGATGATTTTGCGAAATTGGCGGGTATAGACGCGGCCGTTGCAACAGGGGGCCAGTTTTTGAGCCCCTCGCTCCGTATCTTTGAAGGCAAAAAGGACGGGCCAAATAGTATCCCGCAAATGGTTTCGGTAAGTTTGAGCCGCGACTTGCTTAAGTTGATGGAAATCAAACCCGTGGCAGAAACGGACGGCGATTGGAGCCAGTTTTCCAGACCGATTGCTATTGCCGAACGGGACTTATCGATATTTGGATTTAAGACCGCAGAAGAGGCTCTTGGCCAAATTATTGAACGCGTTGATCGCAATTTCGCCAAAGAAGGCAAAGACCCTGAGGTGACAGTTAAGGAGATGCGGATTGTAGCCGTTCTTCCACGGTTCCGAGGGGAACCCCGCTTTTTTGGCGACGCCCCTTACATTTACCAACTTGGTAAAGCAGATCCGAAAAGCTTGGAGCATATAACAGCAAATGTTGATTTGGCCGAATACGCCACTTTGTTGCCGAAAATAGAGGCATTGTGGCGTGACCGGTTCGGCGATGTGCCGCTAACTGTTTTTCGCTATGACGAGGCGCTGGAAGAAAAATACGAAAACGAACGCCAGATCGGTGATGTCGTGTTTTGGGTTGCCTTGATCACTGCCATATTAGGGTTCGCGGGGCTGTACGGCATGGCGACACATTGGCTGACATCCCGTGAACGCGAATTGGCATTGCGGCGGGTTATGGGGGCGTCGCGGTCGAGTGTTGTCGGGCTAGCGCTCCGAAAAATGTTGCTCCCGGTGGGGTTTGGTTCCTTGGCTGCAATGCTACCGACTTGGCTTGCCATGCAGGAATGGGGAAGTAATTTCTCAGATTTTTCAAATTTGGGCTGGTATTTTTACGGCGGTGCGATTTTGGGAACATTGGCGCTTTCTGGTAGCTTGCTATTTATACAAGTTCAGCGGGCGCTTAGGAAACGCCCAGCACATGTGCTCTATCATGAATGATCTGAGGAGCGTAAGCTGATCAAGCGACCCGCGGCATGCCCGGGACTCGCCCGTTTCTGAGTGTTGGTGCTTTTTGGGGAGGTATTGGGTGACGAAATTCTGGAGCTATAGCAAAGCATCACTTCGTTTGTGGCGTAGGCAATGGGTGGGTGTTTTTGTGGCTGTAGCAGGCCTTGCTGTGGCTTTYGCTGTWACGATTATTTCYGGGYTATATCTTTATGACGGCGTGCGTTCAGACGCYTGGCTGACRGATGCAAGCAGGCTTTACCGTGTCACCACTGAGACAATACGAGACGGCGAAATACCGTCCAGCCGGTCAGCAAGATCTCAAGACAGCGTCGCGCCCAATGTGCTTCAATATTTCAGCGAGATCGAGGAGGCGGTGCGGCTTCGGGATTTTGAAGTTCAGTATGCGCAGGGCGACATAGAGTTTTTGCAGAAAATCGTTTTTGCCGACGAGGGGTTTACAAAAATTTTCCCATTGAGGACGCTGCGCGGGCAATTGGAATTGGCTTTCGCTGAGCCGGGCGCAATAGCGCTTTCCTGGACTGAAGCCCAGAAATTTGGCGGGCTGGATGCTGTAGGCACCGTTATCCAGGTGGTGAAAGGGCAGCGGGATTTTTCATCGGGCGAACTGCAGATGCTGTATGACAACCCGCCTTCGCCCTATAAAATTGTCGCCATATACGCAGATTTACCCCCAAACACGCATTTGATTTTGCCTGCGGTTGCGCTTTTTGTCCCGTCAACCAGGCTTCGGACATTTCACTATAGCGGCGACGCATATACCTACCTGAAGCTCGCGGTAGGGATGGACTTCGCGGCTTTTGAGAAACGCTTCACCGACGTGATCTCTGCTAAAATTCCGTTGCATAGGCGTAGACATATCACCAGTCGGGTTTTCCTGGAGCCTGTCTTGGGGATGCAGTATAAAACGAAGTCAACCAACGGCTTGAGAGAACCCGTTCAAAATCGCTACTTGTGGGTTCTCGGCGTCATCAGCGCCGTGTTGTTGCTGACCTCGGGGTTCAATTTCGCCACGATATTCACTGCGATTTATTTGCAGCGCGGTAAGGAAATGGCGATGCGCCGGACCGCAGGTGCGGGGAGGGCGGGCCTGTATTTATTGGGCATAGGCGAAGGCATCTTTATGGCGCTTGTTGCTGTTGGCTTCTCCGTCCTTATTGCCCTTAATGTTGTGCCTCTTGTTGTGGAGCTGACCGGAAGCGCGATTGCTTTCGTGGGCGATGGCAGGATTGAAGTCTGGTTGTCAGTTACTGCACTTGCCTGCGTTTTCGGTATTTTATCGGTTAGTTACCCCGCTTTGGTGATGAGCAAGGCCAGGCCCATTGATCTTTTCAGAGAAGCGCAAGGCAGTATCGCAGGCTCAAAAGGGCGTCTGAAGCAAGCGCTGGTTGGCTTGCAGGCGCTGGTCTTTGTTGCAACAGCTTTGGGTGCAAGCCAGATTTTCTACCAGATAGACTATTTGAACGCCCGGGACAAAGGCTACCGCACCGATGATATTTTTGTGCTTGTTGCGCCGCCAGGGCAGGAGGCTGTATTAGCCACAGCATTTAGATCCGAGTTGTTACAAGTGGACGGCGTGCAGAAAGCTGCGGCCACGGGTTTTGCTTTTCTATCAAGCACAATACTTGTTTATAGCGGCAAAAAGGTGGGCGCGCACGGTGTTGAAACCATGTTTTCGACAGCTGTATCAAAGGAACTGTTTGCGTTGCTTGATGTGAAAATAGTGGCCGAGTTGTCTGGTGATTGGAGCCGACTTTCGAACCCCATTGCCATTTTGGAAGAAGATCTGACTAAATTCAGTTTTTCATCGGCGGAAGAAGCCCTTGGCCAGATCATTGAACGCAACGTCACAACTAAAAATGATGACGGCACTGAAAAAACTGAGATTACGCCGCTGCATATCGTRGCYGTGAYGCCCCATTTSGATGAAGCAACATTTTCRCGYAAAGATATCCCYCATATTTACGATCTGAAACAACGGGAGCCAGAAGACCTCCATTTTCTGACGGTCCGGGCAGATCTAAGCACATATTCAGTGATGCAGCCCGCCATTAAAACCCTTTGGGAAAAGCATTTTGGCGATACGCCTTTCAAGCTGGAGCGGTATGACGAAAAAACGGCCGCGAAATATGAAAAGGACCTGTTAATTGGACAAGCAGTGCTGTGGGTTGCGGTGTTAACAGCTGTGCTGGGTGTGGCCGGTCTGTACGGGATGGCCACACATTGGCTATCCACGCGGGAGCGAGAGCTAGCCTTACGCCGTGTTTTAGGGGCGTCGCGCAGCAGTGTTGTGCAGCTGGCAATGCAGAAAATGCTTTTGCCCGTAGGGCTGGGTGCCTCCGCTGCCCTTGTCCCCACTTGGTACGGTGTGCAGCAGTGGGCCGAGAATTTTACAGATTTTGCAGGTTTGGGCGCGCACTTATATGTCGTCGCCGTTTTCGCGGCACTTGTCCTCGCAGGGTTGTTGCTTTTCCTGCAAGTTCAGCGCGCGCTAAGGAAACGCCCAGCGCATGTGCTCTATCATGAATGATCTCGCGAACGGCACAGGGGCGTTTGCAGGCAAAACCCTGTGAGCAGCGCTAGCGAAATTTCTAGCTTCCGCGCGGCAGCGTATACTCAATAGGGTGGTTTAGCTGGCCGGCTGAGGTTTAAAGGCTTCAATGCGATCAAGGTACCACCGCGGGAAACCGTATTTGTCAGCAGTAGCAAGTAGGCTCTTTACATAGTCCGCTTTCGCAAAACTWGGGTCCAGGTTTGTAGAGAGRTATGTKAGTGCYGGCACAATCCTGCCGCCGCGTGTGCGCACAATTACCGGCTCCGGGTTGAAGGCTGCACTGGTAAGGCTACCATTCTGCGTGGCCTCAAGGATAGCAATCTCAGCGTGGGTGAAATTGGCGATAACACCATAAACCACGCCGTCGCCCACCTCGACTATATTAGCTACAGGTTGTATGATTAAATCGAAACCGCCAAGCGACGCAGGTGCGAATGCCCGCCTTTTAAGGCCAATTTCGGTTAATGCTGCCATGTCAGAAAGCGGGCCATATAGAAACACCTGAACTTTACGGTCTGACATGCGGATTCCCTGATGTATGCGCCTGTATAAGGCAGTGAAGTTTAATTTTTAGTGTTTTTCTTTGAGGCCCACAAGAGGTGATATGTGCGCCATAGGATTCAATTTCAGCCTGTCTTAGTTAAATATTAGTAAAATTTCGTCTTAATAGTTTGGTGATGGTATGAAAAACCCGCAAGCTCGAAAAATACTCTCTTAGGAAGAATGGCTATTGGCTGAGACGACAAGCATATTGCTGGTAGAAGAGAACGAGGAAGATTTCCTTTTTGTTCGCGCTCTTCTGGACAAAATATACGGCTCTCTTCTCAAGATAAAATGGGCAGATAGCGGCCCTACGGCGCTCGAAATTTTAGAGAATAAGCGCGATGATTTTTTCGACCTATGCTTCATTGGTAATAAGGCGGGCACCACTGAGGGCCTGACATTGATGCTCAAAATCATCAAGGAAACCGGCTGCAAAGCGCCGATTATTTTCCTAACAAGCCGAGACGAAGAAGAGATCGATAAGCTAGCGATGATTGCGGGCGCAACGGATTACTTGGTGAAACAAGACCTTACCGAACGGAATCTGGAGCGCTCTGTCCGCTACGCAACAAATACGCGTAAGTCWGCTGAGAAAGCCGAACGGCTGGCGTTCCATGACCACCTGACGGGACTGCCAAATAGGCATTTGCTGCAGGATAGATTGGAACAAGTGTTAGCCCGGATCAAACGGCGGGACGGATACGGCGCGCTAATGTTTCTTGATCTGGACAATTTTAAAACCATCAACGATTCGCTCGGGCATTCCGTCGGTGACCTTTTACTGCAGGAAATTTCGCGTCGGGTCACTTTCTGTTGCCGCGACGAAGACACTGTTGCCCGGCTCGGCGGTGATGAGTTTGTTGTGTTGGTCCCTGATGCTGGGTCTACCAGTAACAAGGCTATTGGTGCTGCGCAGGTGATTGCTGAGAAGGTACTAGCCGCCCTTGCCGAAACAGTTGTGATTGGACATACCGAACTGCATGTAACCACCAGCGTAGGCGTTACCATCATCGACGGCAGCAGCAGAAATGTTGACACCGTTTTGCGACAGGCTGATACGGCTCTTTATGAAGCTAAGTCATCGGGAAAAGATAACTACAGTTTCTTTACGCCGCAAATGGAGGAGACAATCCTCCGTCAAGTGGCCATTGAAAACCAAATGCGTATTGGTTTGAAGAAAGACGAATTTTACCTGCATTATCAGCCGATTATTGATACGCAAACTGAACAAATTGTAGGTGCGGAAGCGTTGGTTCGCTGGAACAATGATAAGCTCGGTTCAGTATCACCCGCAGAATTTGTACCGATTTCGGAGGCCTGCGGACTTATCTGGGCGTTGGGGGAGAAAATTCTTGAGGAAGCTTGTTTCTATCTGGCGAAAACGCCCGGTTTGCCACAACTCTCCGTCAATATTTCCAGCGAGCAAATCCACCGGCGCAATTTCGTACCGTTTGTAGAACAGGTAATCGCCGAAAGTAATGTTGAAACTGGTAGGCTGGTGTTTGAGCTGACAGAGACGGCTTTGCTGCAGGATTTGGATGCGGCAGCAACGGCTATGGAGAAGCTGCGCACGCTGGGTATTCGTTTCGCACTGGATGATTTTGGTACAGGCTATAGCTCGCTTTCTTATTTGAAGCAGCTGCCGTTTGATATTGTGAAGATTGATCATAGCTTCACACGCGGTGTAACTGAAAACAGCGGCGACCGTGCCATTGTTGAAGCGGTTCTGAAGCTTGGCGAAGTGCTAGGCTTAAGTGTAACCGCCGAGGGAGTGGAAACCAARGAACAGCTTGCCTTTATGCAGAAGCATGGGTGTGCCACTGTTCAGGGCTATTATTTCAGTCGCCCAATTGGGGCTGATGAATTTGACGAAAAATGGGTGGGCCCAAAGGCCGTGGCCGCCCGTAAAAAGACCGCAGCAGAATAACTCGGCTATAGCTTAGTTGAAGGCCTGTCTTGTGGCGGCCTTGCACCAGTTCAATAAAAAGGCGCTGCCCGTGGTGGGGAGCGCCTTTTTATTGTGTTTTTCTTCGTGTTAYTCAGCAGTGCGAGACGCCTTTTTRCGCTCATGCGGCAGCAAAAAACGCTTCCGCAGGCGGATGCTTTTYGGYGTTACTTCCACYAGCTCGTCATCGTTGATGTARGCCARKGCTTGCTCAAGCGGCAGGATTTTCGGCGTTGTCATCTTGATGGCGTCATCTTTACCCGATGCGCGCATGTTRGTCAGYTGCTTGGATTTCTGTACGTTTACGTCSAGRTCATTATCGCGGGCGTTTTCGCCRATGATCATGCCTTCGTATACGTCAACGCCGTGATTAACCATGATCGTGCCRCGTTCCTGAAGATAGAACAGCGCRTACTGWACGGCCTTGCCSSCKGCTGTKGCRACAAGCGCRCCGCGTTGGCGGGAACGGATCGGGCCTTTATAGGCATCGTAGCGGTCATAGGCGCGGGCCATAATGCCGGTGCCGCGTGTGTCAGTTAGGAACTCGCCGTGGTAGCCGATAAGGCCGCGTGCAGGCGCATCAAAGGTTAGGCGCACTTTGCCGCCACCGGACGGCACCATGCCTGTAAGCTCAGCTTTACGCTGAGACATCTTCTCAACCACAACGCCTTGGTAAGCTTCGTCCACGTCAACCTGAACTGTTTCGTATGGCTCAAGGCGTTTGCAGTTTTCGTCCTGCTTGAACAACACCCGTGGGCGGGAGATCGCAAGCTCGAACCCTTCACGGCGCATAGTTTCAATCAGAACGCCGAGCTGTAGTTCGCCGCGGCCCGCAACTTCAAAAGCATCGCTGGTTTCAGATAATGTAACCTTGATAGCAACATTGCCCTCTGCTTCGCGCTGTAGGCGGTCACGGATRGCGCGGCTGGTTACCAGTTTACCTTCGCGGCCAGCYAGYGGGCTGTCGTTGACCATGAAGGTCATCGCCAAGGTTGGCGGGTCAACCGGGATCGCGTGCAATGCTTCGGTTACTTCTGCAACAGCAAGTGTATTAGCGACAGTTGCCGTCGGCAGGCCTGCAATTGCAACGATGTCGCCAGCTTCCGCGGTTTCAACGGCAACCCGATCCAGCCCGCGAAAAGAAAGCAGTTTGGAAACGCGGCCTTTATCGACAACTGAACCGTCCCGGGATATCGCTTGAATTTGGTCGCCAACTTTGACGCGCCCGGTTTCAATACGGCCGGTTAGGATACGGCCCATGAAATTGTCGCGGTCCAGCAAGCTGACAAGCATGGAAAAGGGTTTCTCGACATTTTTGTTCTGCACAACCTGCGGCAGTTCGACGTGGCTGATGATGGTATTAAAAAGCGTRTCCAGGTTTTCGCGCGGGCCTTCAAGGTCTGCGTCACACCATCCGTCACGACCAGAGGCGTATAGAATTGGGAAATCGAGCTGATCGTCGCTAGCTTCAAGTGCAACAAACAAATCAAACACCGCATCTGTTGCTTTGTCTGGGTCTCCGTCAGATTTATCAACTTTGTTCACTACAACGATCGGCTTCAGGCCAAGGGCAAGGGCTTTGGTTGTTACGAACTTGGTTTGCGGCATTGGGCCTTCTGCRGCATCAACYAGCAGTACCACRCCGTCAACCATKGAMAGGATGCGCTCAACTTCACCGCCGAAATCRGCGTGGCCTGGYGTATCMACGATATTGATRCGCGTATCGCCCCACATAACGCTKGTGCATTTTGCMARRATGGTAATGCCGCGYTCTTTTTCMAGATCGCCRCTATCCAGGGCGCGTTCTTCAAGGCGCTGGTTGTCGCGKAGCATGCCGGATTGGCGGAACAGGTTATCCACGAGCGTTGTTTTGCCGTGGTCAACGTGCGCAATAATCGCAATATTGCGGATCTTCTTGGTCATCGAATGGCTTTCTAAACTTTACAAATGGCGCCGCGAATGTTTCCGGGTCGCCGTCTCATTTGTGAGGCCAATTCCACGACTGTTGCAAGACAACGCGCACAGGCCCTAAATCCAATATTTGCGCGCCTTATACGCGGCTTCACCCCTTGCCGCAAGCGGTAATGCTGTGGTGTTAACCATCTTGGTTTTTTGTCGGCATTTAATCCATCAGACAGCGGAAGGCAAGGTGGGTTGTATCGGCAGCAAACTTTCCTTTTTTCGAGATGGCAACATAGAGCGGGGTTTCGCCTAAAGACCCTTCAAGAGCCCGTATTACGCCCCGGGAGCCGAGCGGCCGTGTCAGGTCAGCGGTTGCTGATATTTGACCAACTGCATAGTCGATTTCCTTTAGCATCAAGGCTTCAAAGAGGCTTTCAAGCGTTGAGCGGCCGAGGATGGTGGCCTTGCCGGTTTTTTTATAGCGGTCGAATTCCTCAGAAAGCCGCGATCCGCTGATGTGGGCGATTGTAGTTCCGTCAAACATATTCCAGTCAGTGAAGCGTGTTGCCGCAGCTTTTTGGTGGACAAAAGCTCGTACCGACACGCTGGTATAGTGTTTAGTAGGAAAATAAAAGACGCTCTGCCTGTCGGGCGTGCTGTTGGTGGGTATCAGCGCGTCGACATATCCTTTTGTCGCGGCGGCCATGGCTCTTGTCCAGGAAGGATAGGTAATGAATTCGGCTTTGACGCCACAAGCAAGAAGTGACGCTTCGGCCAATTCGAACCCAAGTGCACGGTCTTGGTTGGTTACATGGTCTGATGGGCGAGGTTGCGGTCGAACGGAGGCCACAGTCATTAATTTTTCTGGATGAGATGCAGCRGCAGGCTCAGCCAAGTCAGCAAAAGCTGTGCYGGARAGCGCTAAGACCAGTCCCCAGATTAGYCCMACTGTGWTTTTGGAATTTGCCACCGGCCTGCCTCACTAAAACCTCTTGGTTTGACAGTAGCACTGAGCAATTTTTTTTCGGTTAATRTAGGCAAATTCGGGCGGAGGATACGGGGGCTTACGTTAGTCCATCAGGCAGCGGAAGGCSGGRTGCGTTGTATCTGCWGCGAACTTTCCCTTTTTTGAGATGGCWATAKAGAGCGGTGTTTCGCYMACWGGCCCAATWAGGGCTCGAACGGACCGTCTATTCCCCAGGGGCCCTTTCAGGTCAGCGTTCAGTGAAATTTGACCCACTGCAAAGTCAATACTCCTGACCATTAAGGCGGAAAATAGCGCCTCAAGTGTTGTTGAGGTGCGTACTTTGGCCTGTCGGGCGGTGATATATGCGTCGAAGTCGCTAGACAATCGCGCACCCTTAATGTGCCCGAGCATTTTTCCGTCGAACATATCTAAGCCCCTAAAGTGGGTCGCAGGGTGGCTTTTTAAGACGAATGCCAGAACCGCGACGCTTGTATAGGGCTTGGTGGGAAAATAGAAAACATTGTGGCGATCTTCAGTTTGGTTTGTTGGTATAAGCCCGTCAACATACCCCGACGCCGCCATTTCGAATGCCCGCGTCCAGGACGGGGCGTTTATAAAAGATGCCTTGATGTTGCATTTACTAAGAAACTCTGTGGCTTCTTGATAGTTTTCCGGCCTTTCGAAACTGTCTACGTGATCAGAGGACCTAGGTTCTGGCATAACAGCAGCGATAGTTACAGTTACCGACTGTGCGGTACCTGGTTGCGCGAGCAAAGCGCATATAGTCAGTAAAAAAATAACACGGTCCATAATTAAACAATGCCTCTCCCAGAATTTGACAGGATATTAACGGTGACTGGTTTTAAAAGGGTTAACAAGCCTAACGTGTGGTTTTGGCCGGTTCTTTGATTTTAATCTGGGCTGTATGTCGCGCCCTTGAAATGTATGGCGAAATGTATGGCGACACAGTCGTGAGCCATATAGATGGCGCGGGCCTCTCCGCGCAATTAGCAAGCCAGCTGAAGCCGGTGCGGACCCGGCATCATAATTTGAGATCAAGTAAGCCGAGATCAAAAGGGCCGAAGACCTAGTTGTCCTGTAGGCGATCATTTGGGAATTTCTTCGCTAAGTCGCCCCGGCATATATTGGTAGCGGACCGGAATTTGTCTGCAAAGTCCGGCTCGTTTTGGTGCAGGGCATGCGATATCTGGAATGCGACAGGCAGTTTTTCAAACAGTGATATCTTTATGTTATCGTCCATCACCATCAGCGTTTCTTTGCTAAGGCGACCTCGGAAATCGACTGCAAGCAACGCGTCTACCTGGCCTGATAAAACCATGGCGACAAGCCGGTTGCGGTCAGCGCTGCCTGTTTGGAATACGTAATTCTCCGCCCTGAGCCTGCGTTCAAGTGCAGACCCTTTATAGGCAGTGACGCGGGCCGTTTTTCGGAAGCTTTCGCTCGTTGGGTCTAGCTTGCTGTGTTTCAGAAGGTACCAGAAGATGCGCAATTGCCCAGCAGGACCAACGCTGCGCGCCAGCCTGTCTTCATCTCCTGCGAAAGCGGAGGGGAACCAAACGGCGTTCTCTACGGATGTAAGAATGCTTGCGGCCCTCGATAAAGGCGCGCGTTCAATTGCGAAGTTGCGCCCCAAAATTTTAAAGGCGCAGCGAAAAAGTGAAATGGAATACCCGTTAAGGGAGCCATCATCTTCCCTAAGCGCAAGCACCGTATCACCGTGGGTGAATAGGGTAATTTTTTTGCCAGCACCGCCCTTCGGTAACGAGATAGGCGACCGCGGGGTCGTG
The DNA here is from genome assembly GCA_016764715.1 of Kordiimonadaceae bacterium. Lineage (GTDB taxonomy): Bacteria > Pseudomonadota > Alphaproteobacteria > Sphingomonadales > Kordiimonadaceae > Kordiimonas. Next base: position 15,106 of record JAESRJ010000158.1, read on the forward strand.
CTGCTGAGCTCGGCGCTATTGTCTGGGATAGCGCTAAACGTAGCGGCGGCCATAGGCGCGCAAAGTAATAATCCTAGCACAGAGGCTAAAGCCGCTTTGCCATAGGCAAACGCCGGAACCACGGGTCGATACTTGAAGGCACTACTTAACGTCATGCGGAAAAGGTTACACCAGGTTAGTGCTTTGTCGAGTGAAAATGCGTGCCTAGCTAAGCTGATAGCCAAATTRCACGCGTGTTTTAATCAATAATGCCAATGYCTAAATGGCCTATTTGTAGTTGAAATACCTCGCAAAATTTGGTGTCAGCTCGGCATTAGTGGATGCCCGTTACCCTCTACGAGAAAAATGAGACTGGGGGCCGTTTTTTAATGACGGGCATTAACCTGTAGGGGCTAAGACACTGAAATTAGGGTTAATATTTTTTAACCTATTCGAGTCGTACACCGCGGCGTTGATATTTCCTGTCTAAGGGCTTGTTACTTGGCTGAAGTAGCATTGGTTTGGCGGAATTTCATGAGATACTTTGTCATTCACAAACAGGGACTTAATAGTCCATACGTAGGTTTCCTTATCGAGATTCCGTGGCTTGGGCTTGGCAATAAAGGCATAATATATTATGGTCATACATGGCGGCTAACCCCGCTAATGCCCTCCGTGGGCGTTTCCTCCCTGAGCCTGGGCCACGCTTGTTGCGTGGCCTTTTTTTGTCTGCGTTAGGTATCACGAACCGGCAGAAAACTAACATTAGGGGCTGATTGGCGTGGGTGTTTATTCTGCAGCGCGGGGAATGCTGCTCYCTGTTTTTGTCGCAAGGCGCCGCACGGTGGTTTCTATCAGTTGCTGGCTGACGCGTGTTATGGCTTCGTGAACAGAGCCGAACTCTGCCAGGGGTTCGTGCTTTGCTTCGTTCATATAGACAGCGCGATTAATTTCGATTTGCAGCGCATGGATGTTAGTGCGTGGTTTGCCGTAATGCACGGTCGTATAGCCACCAGAATAAGGAACATTACGCCTTACCTGAAAGCCAGCACCGATGAAAAGTTCTTCGGCCAAACTGGTGATGTCGCGGTCACAGGCGCTGCCCCAACTGTCGCCGAGTACAATGTGCGGTGCAGAACCTCTGCGGCGGCTTCCGGCTTCAGACGGCATGGAATGGCAATCAATAAGATAGGCCACACCAAAGCGCTCGCGGCGCTGCTCAAGTAATTTCTTCAAACAAGCATGATACGGCGTGTGGATCTCCGAGCGGCGTTTTTCTGCTTCTCGTGCGGGTAGGGGCCCGCTGTAAAGTGGTTTCCCTTCGGCGACAAAACCGGGGATAAGGCCAAGCCCCGCTTTAACGCGTTGGCTAAGGTTTACGCTGTTGGGCTCAAGCCKGGGAGTRAACATTGCGGGATCTAGCTCGTTTCCCGCACGGTTWAGGTCCAGGTAAGCCCGCGCRTGGGTGGCGACCAGCAAACTGCCRCCAAAATCGGGYACTCTTTTAAACAGGTCGTCTACAAAWGCATCTTCTGACCGCCTGAGTGCGGGGCCCTTTTGTTTGGCGCGCGACACAAAATCRGGGGGRTAGAAGCGACCACTATGGGGCACAGCAAAAACAAAAGGCGAAAGGCCAGTTTTCGGCTCATACAGGACRTAAGGCGGAGGCGTTTGCTGCAGGGTCATCCTAGTAAGTTACATTTTTTTAGCCGCAGTGTCACCTGTGATTGCGGGCCGGCCATTGTTTCCGGCGCTGTGCGGAAATTTGTGTGCCGTTGGCTCTGGCTGCAATCTGAAAAGAACGCGGTTCTGCAGGCGACTTTAATCTTGCGCCGCGCTGTGCAGCGTTCTATACAGCGCCTCTGGTTGCAGCTTTTCACACCGCTGCAATATCAGGCGCAAAAATGGTAACGGTCGGTTAGCTCAGCTGGTAGAGCGCATCGTTGACATCGATGAGGTCGCTGGTTCGAGCCCAGTACCGACCACCATTTTGAAGCTGTTGATAATAAAAGACATTTCAGAATTTTTCCCTGTTTCTAAAGTTGAGCTGATTGGCGCTGTTTCAGGAGCATGCTCGCAAAACCGTCGTTTTTCGCTAGTGAAAGCGCTGCTGGCTTCATGTAATCTGGCGAGTGATGCCGGTAAATTCTGCGCACCGTATTTGCATTTGTAGCTGTTAAGTCGGCTATTTCGTCCACTGATCGGCCGTCTTCCGCTAGCCATGATATGACTGAGTGCTTCAATATGTGCGGGGTAACCCAATTTGGTAGCCCAGCGGCCTCTACGGCCTTGTTGAATGACTTCTTGATGTCCTTCAGTGGTTTGCCATTGAATTCGATCACGTGCTCGTTCAGCGCCATCTTTCTGGCTTCGAAAAGCCAATCCATGATTGCACCTTTCACAGGAACAACTGTCCGGCGCTTGTTCGTGATGGTTTTTTCCGGATTGTTGAAGTTGAGCCGCGTCCGCTCGAAATCTACGCGGTCCCACGTTAAATCCAGTATTGCGCCTTTGCGCATCCCGGTGTGGGTGGCGATCATTATGAACAGTTGAAGGTGAAAAGCGGTTGCTGCCGCCAATAGTTGGTCGGCCTGTTCTTTCGAGATATAATTGTCTCGTGGCGGCTTCTTGGCGGGTAGTTTTGCTCTGACCGCTTTCTCTATCAGTCCTTCTCTCAGTGCCAAATTGAGCGTTGCATTGAATTCTATTAACTCCTCGCGAAGCATTCCGGGCGCGTTTGAGCGCTTTGCCATGAACTGATTGATGATTGGCGAGCTGATCTGCGCCGGTTTTAGGCGACCAAAATGCTCTCTCAAGTTCCGGTGGATATCTTGTGGTCGAGCGCTGCGAAATGTGCGTCTCGCAAGCATGTCCTCTGCCCGAAAATCGAGAAGTTGAGCAAACGTCGGCTGTGACGGCCTGCTCTTTAGAGCTACATATTCCGCTAGGAAGCACGCTGCATCCTCCGCAATAGGAGTTCCGGTGCTAATGGATTTCCGTCCGTCTTGGACGTACCAGTTGTCGCGGTTACTGAATTTTCGCAGTCTTGGTGGTTTACTAGGGCGGGGCATGTGTGTTCCTCCAGATATCGTAAAAGATCAGCTTCAGGAACGCGCATGGCTCCGTTACCTGCGCGGAAGCAAGTAAGCTCGCGCGCAATGACCTTTTGGCGAGCGTGCTCATAGCTACAGCCCAAAACTTCAGCAACCTGTCTTAAAGTCAAAAATTTAGGGAACCGACTGTGAAGGTCTTGTGCAATTGTATCTGGTGGATTAATCTGATGGTCGTTCATCAATATCTTCCTTACTTTCCGTTTGGGGTTTTGCTGGATTTGAACCCGGGGATGACGGCAAATCTGCCCCCGGGTTCTCAAAATTTTGGCTCATGAGCCATGTCATATTGATATCTTCCTGGTTTTTCATGTCCTTGAGCTGAGCTTCTGAAAGTGCCTCAAGCTTCTTAAGCGCTTCTATTCTGCGAATACGGCCTAGTTCGTCTCTCAATGTTTCTTGCTCAATTTCAGCTAATTTTAGAGCCTTAAGGCTAGGCTGGACTTTTTCAACAAACTCACTCAGGGATAAAATTATCTCATGACTACGCTTGGCTAATGCATCTGTTAGCTCTGCATCCTGAAGTTTAGCAAAATAATCATTCTCTCCAGAAACAACTTCATTGCCTGTAATGATACTTGCCTTCAGTTGGGCGTCGTCTTCGAGAGATG
>JAESRJ010000159.1 GCA_016764715.1 Kordiimonadaceae bacterium
GGGCGAGTCCATTTGGGAAATTAAGCAGTATATTGGTTATGTCTCCACGGCTTTACAGTGGGAATATCGCATCAGTATTAATTTACAGAATGTATTGTTGTCGGGCTTTTTTGACAGCATAGGTTTGTATCAATCCCCAACGGAAGAGCAGATAGTGATAGCAAAACAATGGCTAGTGCTTCTGGGAATGGAAAAACAGTGGGACAAGTCATACAACAAATTGTCCTATGGTGAGCAACGCTTGTTGCTAATTGCGAGGGCAATGGTGAAACAGCCTGCACTCTTGATATTGGATCCGCAGAACGATCTAACGAATACATCGGGTAAGCTATTTCCTGCTTCCAAAGCCGTACTGAGAAAATTCAATGTCATTGCAAATATCAATACCTTAACCAGTCAATACCGGGACGCCGGAGCCACGATTATTTACAGCCCAATAGTTTTTTCTGCGGGCTACCCAGAAGCGGGCGAAAATCCCTACGGTGTAATTTCCTCGATCATCGAAAGCGGGGCCATGATCAAGGGGACCCAGGGCGGCGAGATCGATGGAATTTTCGACAAAAAAGAAGGGGACATTGTAATTGAGAGAAGTGCCATTATCGCGTTTGAAGGGACGGATCTTGAAAACATATTGAGGGACAAAAAAATTACCACGTTGGTGCTGGTGGGCTTATTGTCTGATGTCTGCATAGAGGGGACGATGAGAGTGGCATATTCCAAGGGATATGAAGTCTTTACTCTTACCGATGCTACCGCAACATTGAGCCTTCAAAAACAGGAAATCACCAGTCTGTATAGTTACCCTTTGTTCTCCAAAGTGATCAATACAGAGAAGGCCCTCTCACTCATAGAATGTGCGGCGAAAAGTTAACCAGCCCACATTGAACTCAAAGTCTACATCCTCGCGTCCGTTTATTTTCCGATCACTTCCATCGCAGGAGAATTGACTGAGGTGTTCAGGGATATCGGCTAGCAGATATCAGCTGTCCCGGTCGATGGACGGAAAAATTGTTTCATGGAGAATAAGATGACAGAAAATAAAAATCACAGCAGACGAGGTCTAAAAGCCTTCCATGTCGTATTACCTGTATTGGCAATTCTAGGCTATTTCATTTTCCGGTTATTTGAACCGGTTTTCGTCTGGAATAGCGGATGGCAAGTTCTATCAGATCAAGACCGAACAATTGGCGAACAAACAACTATCCCTGCGGATTATGCTGATGTTATTGCTGCGGCCAATATTAAACTAGACCAAGCCATCGCTGCCAATTATTTTCCAGCTGTTTCGATTGCTCTTGGTATAGATGGCGAGCTTGTTTGGGCACGGGCCGCGGGGTACCGTGACCTCGACAATAAAATACCTGTCACGCTTGATACAAAATTTCGAATTGGCAGCGTATCTAAGGCTGTGAGTGCGACCATAGCAGCCAAGCTATTTGATGAAGGGATCTTAGACATAGACGCGCCAATCGAAGAGCTGGTGCCTTACTATCCGCAGAAAAATTYCGACATTACAACGCGACAATTAATGAGYCATACGGCAGGTATACGCCACTATGGGCCTTGCTTTTGTTTCCCTTTCGATGAGTACAGCAACCAAACACATCATAAGACTGTGGAAAGCAGCGTGGGGGTTTTCGCAAAATCACCGCTTCTTTTTGAACCCGGGACAGGTTTTTCCTATAGCTCTTATGGCGTCGTTTTGGCTTCTGCGGCGATGGAAGGTGCAAGCGGTCAAACTTTCGACGACCTTGTTGAAACTAAACTGACAGTACCGTTAGGTATGAAGAATACAATGAGGGAAGGTCTATCCGCTAAGGATTTCGCTGTCCCATACGCCATACAAGATGGGCAGTATAAGAAGGCATTTCCAGTCGACAGTTCCAACAAGACAGCTGGTGGCGGTTTTGTTTCCACGCCGACCGACCTTGTGTTGATGACACAGGCGATTTTATCCAAGGATTACGTCGACCCCGCAACCAGAGAATCTTTGTTTTTCACACCCCAGAAGCTAGCGAGCGGAGAGGTCAATGAGCAGAATTATGCATTTGGTTGGCGCAGCCATTTATCGAGTGGCACATTTAATGAAGGACGTAAGGTGATGATTTCACATCATGGTGGCGTTGCCATGGGCGGCATTGCATTTTTGATTATGTACCCTGAATACAATATGTCGATCGCCATAACTGTTAATCGTCAAATGGAAGGTGTTGGCGAGCTTGTAGATTTGGTACAGGCTCTTGCACGTGACGTAATTCTCAATGCTGAAGAAGGATAGTTCTCGCCGTGGGCCCTGAACGATTTTGTACTAAAGTTTTGATGAGGGTAGCTCCTGTTATTTGGTATCCGCCCGCTGAATACCCTTAGGCAGTTTCTTTGAGGCTATTGCCTTTGTAGCTCAACGGCATCAACCCGCGGCCATACGTATGCGCCCCCCCCTCTAACCTAGGAAAAGTCACTACGCATGAGGAAAGTAAAACACATAGGCATCGTTGCCTGCTCCGCGGAAGGCGCAGCGCTTTGCTACAAGACCATCTGCACAGAAGGCAGCCAGTATCTCGGGGATGATGCGCACCCAGAGGTCTCTATGCATACGCCGTCGCTCATGGACTATAACGAGGCTATCCTTGTGGACGATTGGGAAGGTGTTGCCAAACTCATGCTAAGGTCGGCACATAAGCTGGCGCAAATGGGGGCTGATTTTCTGATTTGCCCCGACAATACTATCCATAAAGCTTTGCCTAAGGTCCTAGAAAGCTCGCCCTTGCCGTGGCTTCATATAGCTGAAATCGTTGCAGCAGAAGCGGCCCGCCGCGGGTATAAACGCCTTGGCGTCACAGGGACAAAGTGGCTGGTAGAAAGCAGTGTGTACCCGGAAAAGTTACGGGCACAAAACGTTGAGTATGTGCTGCCAACGCGCGGCGAGCGCGAAACCCTCAACCAAATTATCATGACAGAACTTATCCGCGGGATCTTTAAACCTGAGAGTACAGCTTATTTTCAGAGCATCATTCAAAACATGGCCGCCCAAGGCTGCGATGCCGTTGTGCTCGGCTGCACCGAAATTCCGCTGATAATCGGGGATCATAACTGTGCTCTGCCAACACTCGATTCGACGCGCTTGCTTGCTCGTGCCGCGCTACAGCATGCCGTTGCCAGCAAGACAAACTAGGCCCTTAGTTGGCATATCTATAACCCTGATAATCCCGCCAGGCACTATGCCCGCCAACTCGGGCAGTCATACGGTAGCAATATAGATCCGGATAGGCGGGGTAGGGAGATCATGTGGCTGAAACCATTGCAGACCAACCGATCAACGTAAACGCCCGGTGATCCCCACCTACCATAGCTAAGCTCGCCATACTATAAGTGTGACTGAGAGCGTGCTACGTGTCCGGTGATCCTCACTTCTATTGAAAGACTGTTTCAGGGTAGTAAACAACGCCTGTCTTAATGCAATTTCTGAAGGCTAAAATTTCTCGTCACTACGGTGGAAAACCTATATTAAGATCCCGCCCTTAAATTGTTGCTTTAGTGCCTTTCACTCGTTTCGATCTAGGGCGTTTTAAGGTCTCGAGCTTGAAACAATAGTTGCCCCCTATCAACTTGCCAATATAGAGCAAGTTGGTCTATCGCCGCCTATTGTCGTATTTATTCTTGCATAGAGACTTTTATCTACTTAGGTTGTATCAATCAGAGATATCGCTATAGAGAGATAGATCCCTTGCTACTTCGTTGGATAAAAAAAATGCCTGCCATCCTGGCACTTTGCGCACTTGTGGTGTTGCGCCTGGTGGATTTGGCTGTTTTTGATCCAGAACATGCTCACTTAGAAGCACCTCATATGCAAGCCCATGCTATGGAAATGGACCATCATCAGGACGGTGATGAACCAAGCGAACACGAATCTGTTGATAACATGGTAGCGCATGTAAGTTTCCATACGCTCCTCAGCGTTTACACAGCTACGCCGGTCGTCGCGGGCCTGCCTATCAATTTTAGCTCTTCCAAATACTGGGTTCATCTTGGGAAGCACGTAAATGACGCGCAATTGAGGCCCCCTGTTCCGCCCCCTCTCACTTAGTCTTTTTAAAACACCTTTGTAATGCGTTCGGGTATTTTCCCGGGTGCTTGATGTTGTTTTGATGAGAGTAAGACATCATGAAACTAAAGATTATGACGGCTTTTGCCGTCCTTGGCCTTGTGCCAACATTTGTGCTGTGCGGACACGCTGCAGCAGCACAGGAACTGCTGACACGTGACATAGCTATTGCTCGTGTAGTGGCCGCAGCGCCGTCCCTTGACGCTATGCGTGAAACTGTCGCAGCTAGTGMRRCTGCSRYTYARYWRGCWGRYSWYWRASMKAWYSSRKKKSKMWCYWCAGGCANGGAAGATTTCACGGGAACAGGTCCTTTTACTGAGCTTGGACGCAGCGAAATCACCTTCAACTATAATCAACGCTTTGAACGAGGCGGCAAGCGGCGCTCCAGAGTGCGGTTTGCTAAAACCGACAAGCGAATTGCTATTGCCCGTTGGCAAATCAGAAGGTTAGATATTATCTGGCAGGCGGAGCAAGCTTATATTGCGGTTCTTGTTGCTCAAGTCAATTTGGACAATCTCACAGAGCAAGCCAAGATTGTCGCCAATATTCATAGCGCAATCAAAGAACGGATGGCACGCGGTAAAGATTCGGAACTTGCCGGACAAAACGCGTCACTTCGGCTGTCCCGTTCACGCTACAAAGTTGCGCATGCTGACCGCCAAATGAATATAGCCAAACGATTTCTTGCTAGTCTCTGGCAACAACCCGACGCGGTTTATACCGTTGATTCCAGCCCTCTATTTTTTCTTCCGTCAACCCTTCAAGCCCCTTCGATTGATGCTGCTACAAGTGGACCAGACATACAAATCTGGATGCTGCAGCATGAGCGGTCTGGAAATGTCGTAACACTTGAAAAAGCAAAGGCCGTACAGGATCCAACCTTCAACCTGGGACTAAGATACTTGCAGGGTACAAGTGACGTTTCTATCGTCGCGGGTGTTTCAATACCATTGGCACTTTATGACACCAACTCTGGCAACATAAGCAAAGCCCGAGCTCATGTCAGGAAAAGCCAACATGRTTTATTGGATGCGGAACGTGTTATGGAAYGCCGCATTTTATTGCAGCAAAATAACAGGGCCGCCGCCTACGTTCAGGCCAAGCAAATGCTGACTGAACTGATCCCGGAAGCAACTCAAACAACTGACCTTGTATTACGACGCCTCAAGCAAGGTGTAGCCAGTTATTTGGATGTTTTCGCAGCTCAGTCGCTGACTGCAGAGCTGCAAGGTCAACTGACGATGGAATTAGAACAATATCAACTGGCGCAGGCTGAACTAAACCGCCTTACCGGCCGGTACGCTGATGAAAATGCTTTGACAGAGGATAACGCATCCAACGTCGAAACACTTCAAGACAGTGAAGGAAATTAATATGAATATTATACAAAGAATACACAAGCTGGCGATCATCACAGTCTCGAGTATAGCGCTCACAGGTTGCGGTGATACTTCTACCAGCAAGACCTCCGCACCCCAAATGGAAGAGGCCGATCAAGAGTACGCCAAAGGCCCCAACGGAGGTCGACTACTCGCAGACGGCGACTTTGCSGTTGAAGTTACAATCTTTGAACAAGGTCGCCCACCACAATTCCGTCTATTTGCCTACGAGAACAACGAACTTGTCGCCCCAAACAAAGTGAATCTTGAAGTTACATTGACGCGCCTCGACGGAGAAGAAAATCACTTTACCTTTGCTGCCGAGGCCGATTATCTGGCCGGCGCCGGCGTTGTAACAGAACCTCACTCGTTTGATGTGACAGTAAAAGCTACCTACAATGGTCGCCGCCATAGCTGGAAGTTCGCGTCTTATGAAGGCCGCACTCGCATCAGCGCAAAAATGGCTACTGAAGTCGGGATAAAAGTGGAACCGGTTGGTAAAATCCAGCTAGAGCAAACGCTGGACGTTTTAGGCCGCATTGAGTTTGCACCTAACGCTAAAACTACGCTGCGCGCACGGTTTCCCGGGAAAATTCTTGACGTTACAAAGTATGAGGGTCAGTCGGTAAAGAAAGGTGAAGTCCTAGCGCGTATTGAAAGCAATGAGAGTCTACAAACCTATACCATCAAGTCCCCTATGGACGGCGTCATCGTCAATAGTCAAGCAAACATCGGTGATGTTGTTTTTGACACCCCGCTTTTTGTTATCGGCGATCTGAGCAGGCTGCGCGTTGATTTTCGCATTTACCCAATGGACTTTATGAAGGCTCGGCCGGGGAAAATCGTTTATTTGCAATCTATCGACGGCAATATCAAGTCGCAAACCACTCTTGAAGCCTATTTGCCCAGCACCGAAAGCGCCACTCAGACCATGATCGTTCATGCGTCTTTGCCAAACCCGGATTTGAAATGGCTGCCAGGCATGACCGTTAAAGGCACTGTTGTTACCGACAATGTCGATGTGCCACTTGCAGTACGAACCAAAGCCTTACAGCGTTTCAGAGACTTTACTGTCGTATTTGCACAAGTAGGTGAAGAATACGAAGTTCGCATGCTGGTGCTTGGGCGCAGCACGCCTGAATGGACAGAAGTTATATCTGGCATCAAGCCGGGGCAAAACTATGTCACCGGCAACAGTTTCTTGATCAAAGCCGACATTGAAAAGTCCGGCGCATCCCATGATCACTAGGTCGAGCTTTCAGAGGAAAAATCATGTTAGATAGAATAATATTATTTGCGATCACAAAGCGTTGGACTGTGCTGATGGCGGCTTTGGCAATTGCGGCGCTCGGGGTATATAATTTCCAGCGCCTGCTTATCGATGCAGTGCCCGACATCACCAACGTCCAGGTGCAGATCAATACCGAAGCGCCAGGCTATTCTCCACTGGAAGCGGAACAACGTATCACGTTTCCGATTGAAACTGCGCTTTCAGGGTTGCCCAAGTTGGCTTATACGCGCTCGATTTCACGGTACGGGCTGTCACAGGTCACCGTAGTTTTTGAAGATGGCACCGACATTTACTTCGCGCGCCAGCTTGTGAACGAACGCTTGCAGACAGTCAAAAACAAACTGCCGCCTGGAATTGAACCAGAACCCGGTCCAATCGCGACGGGGCTCGGCGAAATATACATGTATACGGTTGACGCTGAACCGGGCGCGTTGAACGAAGACGGAAAACCATGGTCGTCCACCGACCTTCGCACAGTCCATGACTGGGTGGTCAAACCTCAACTTGTAACTGTTCCCGGTGTGACGGAAGTCAATACAGTTGGCGGTTATAAAAAACAGTTTCATATCACTCCGTGGCCTGACAAGCTCGCAGCATACGGCCTGACGCTCGGTGATGTGATTGAGGCATTGGAGCGCAACAACGCAAACGTCGGTGCAGGGTATATTGAGCGTTCGGGTGAGCAATATTTGGTACGTGTACCCGGTCAAGCAACGTCGCTGGCGGATTTGAAACGTATAACCGTTGCCCAACGGCAGGGCGTTTCAATCAAGCTAACGGACATTGCCGATATTTTGATGGGCAAGGAACTGCGCACAGGCGCCGCAACTCAAAGCGGGCATGAAGTTGTTTTAGGCACTGTCTTTATGTTGATCGGTGAAAACAGCAGGATTGTATCCAAGGCTGTTGAAGTTAAAATTCAGGAGATAAACCAAACTCTACCTGATGGCGTGAGCGTGCGCACGGCCTATAGCAGAACCACACTTGTCGACAAAACCATCGACACAGTCTCGAAAAATCTTATTGAAGGTGCCTTACTTGTTATCGTCGTACTACTCTTGATGCTGGGGAACATCCGTGCGGCCATCATCACTGCTATGGTAATTCCGCTTTCCATGCTGATGACAATCACAGGCATGGTCGAAAATCGTATTTCGGGCAATCTGATGAGCCTCGGGGCACTGGATTTTGGCCTGATAGTGGACGGTGCCGTCATCATTGTTGAAAACTGCCTCCGCCGGTATGCGGAGGAGCAAAAACGCCTTGGCAGGCTGCTGGACAAAGAAGAAAGATTTGCCCTCGCCGCGACGGCTACAAGTGAAGTGATCAAGCCCAGTATTTTTGGGGTTTTGATCATCGCTGTAGTTTATGTGCCTATTTTTGCACTTACCGGGGTCGAGGGGAAAATGTTCCACCCCATGGCCTTCACTGTTGTACTGGCAATTTTAAGCGCTTTGGTGCTTTCGATTACCTTTGTGCCAGCGGCGATTGCGACTTTTGTAACCGGGAAAGTCAGTGAAAAGGAAAGCGTTGTTGTTCGCGGTGTAAAGGCTCTCTACGCTCCTTTATTACCGTTGGTTCTCAAATGGCGTGCCTTGGTAATTATTTTCGCACTTAGTTTGCTGGCAGGCAGCGGGTATTTGGCGTCTCGTATGGGGGCTGAATTCATTCCCAATCTGGATGAAGGTGATATTGCCATGCATGCACTGCGCATTCCTGGCACTAGCCTGACACAGGCGATTGATATGCAGCTGCTGCTGGAGGAGCGCCTTCGTGGTTTCCCTGAGGTGGATAAAATTGTCAGTAAAATTGGTACAGCCGATGTGGCAACCGATCCAATGCCACCTAATGTCGCCGATACCTTTATCTTTATAAAAGAACGGAGTGAATGGCCGGACCCTACTAAACCAAAAAATCAGCTCGTGGAGGAAATCAAAGCTGTGATGTTGACGTATCCTGGTAATAAATATGAGTTCACACAGCCGATTGAGATGCGTTTTAACGAGTTGATATCCGGAGTTCGTGCGGACCTTGCCATCAAGGTGTTTGGTGATGACCTTGATACATTACTCACTGTTGCCAAGCGTATYGAAGCTGTTATAGCAAACGTACCGGGGGCTGCCGATATACAGGTAGAACAAGCGACAGGGTTGCCGACGCTCTCGGTGTTACCCAACCGGGAAGCTCTCGCGCGGTACGGCTTGAGCATGGCAGATGTACAGAATGTTGTCTCGACGTCTGTCGGGGGGCAAGTTGTCGGACAGATTTTTGAAGGTGACCGACGATTTGACATCATTGTACGCTTGCCCGAAGAACTGAGGGAGAATATCGAGGTTATTAGCAGGTTGCCGGTGCCGCTGCCTGAAGCCTTGCGTAACGAAGACGGTCTAGGGTCAGTGCCGCTTTCGGAACTGGCGTCTTTGGAAGTCACAATTGGGCCAAACCAGATCAGCCGGGAGAACGGCAAGCGTAGAGTTGTTGTTACCGCCAATGTGCGTGGTCGCGATCTCGGTAGTTTTGTGAAGGAAATCCAGGCAGTAGTCCGCGACAATGTGACGGTGCCTGCAGGCTACTGGGTATCTTACGGCGGGACATTCGAGCAGTTAATTTCTGCGAGCGAACGGCTTCGGCTGGTGGTGCCTGCAACTCTGCTGCTGATCTTCGGGCTTCTCTACACACTGTTTGGCTCAGTTCGAGATGTATGGATTGTCTCAAGCGGTATACCGCTCGCTTTAACCGGCGGAGTTTTGGCCCTTTGGCTCAGAGACATTCCCTTTTCTATCTCAGCAGCTGTCGGGTTTATCGCCCTTTCGGGTGTGGCTGTTCTCAACGGTGTGGTGATGGTCTCTTTCATCAATACGCTAGTAAAGCGTGGTGAGGGCTTCAATGAAGCCATCAGATCTGGAGCACTTTCTCGCCTTCGACCTGTCTTGATGACTGCTTTGGTTGCCAGTCTAGGCTTTGTGCCTATGGCGCTCAATGTGGGTATAGGTAGTGAAGTACAGCGGCCTTTGGCCACAGTAGTGATTGGCGGCATTATTTCATCAACGCTTTTGACCTTAATCGTTTTGCCTGTGCTCTATAGCCTCTGGGGTAAGAGGGAAAGCCGATTGTCATCTGAGGTTGATGTCGTCGCTTCGTCTATCAAGTAGAAATAGCGAGCGCGCCGCCAGTCCGGCGTGCTCGCAAATTTGGTGGTACACTCCTATTCATAGTGACCTAAGTCTCTTCTAGATATTCCGGTCAGAAGGAATATTTGGGTCAAATATGGTCTTTGCCCTTAGCGCTTTCGCCACTTGTAATTTCATAACAAGATCATATGAGATATTATTCCCAACAATAGAAAAACTTTATTGGCTCCGGTGACAGAAGCGGAGCCAATATCCTAGGCTGATGGTATTCGGCGGGCACATCCGGAAAATATGCACCAGTCAACTGAGCCTCTGGGCGATCCAGCACGGTGCGTCCATATTGGTGACCGGGAGAGTGATGTTTATGAGCTGTTTTGCACCACCCAAGAGATAGGGACCCATTTCCTTGTACGCACCTGCGTAAACCGCAGGGTTGGAGCAGGAACTACGGGATGAAATCAAACGGCTTTTGCCAGCATTGAAGGCCCGGTAATTGGCCGAAGAGATTGAAGTATAAATCTTGTTAATGTCTATCAAATATAGTCAACCCGGCTCATCATTTTTCCATGCAAGAATAGCATATTGAGGAGGTTAGGGGCAACGCGGGTCTTCAGGACGAAATTGCAGGGCCAGTAAGCCGCCGAGATTAACGGCAGAGCGCTGCAGACTGGGGAGGCACTTCGGTGCAAGAGAAGATGGCTACGCTTTCAGTGTTTCACTGAAATTGGTGTTCGCTTTAGCGGGTGGATTTCATCATGCTTTGGGAGAGCTAGTGACGTTTGGAATAAACATTAAAAATGGRAAAAGGTCAGTAACCACCGGTCATGGCCTTAATGGAGGAACGGTATGAAACTTGAACTATATAAAGCCAGATTACTGCTAGCAGCGTCAGTTGCTACAATCAGTTTGGTCGCCACACCTATCGCATTTAGTGCTGACGAAGATTCGTCAGGCCTAATCGAAGAAGTTGTAGTGGTTGGTTCCAGAAGCAAGAAGCCGCGTACGGCAACAGATTCGCCGGTTCCAATCGACAGCTTTTCTAGCGCTCAGTTTAACGCCTTTGGTAACTCTGCAGATTTGACAGATAACCTGAGCGCACTGGTGCCGTCTTACACGGCCGCGCCTGCAACAGGGGATGGTAGTGCTTTTGTACGGCCAACTTCGTTGCGTGGGCTGTCACCTGATCAAACACTTGTACTCGTCAACGGTAAACGCCGTCACCGCTCCGCGCTTGTTCAGTTTCTTGTATCAGCGGCCGGTGCCGGTGCGCAGTCACCTGACATTGGTATGATCCCTAACATTGCTCTGAAACGCGTCGAAGTTCTTAGAGACGGTGCCGCGGCCCAGTATGGTTCTGATGCGATCGCAGGCGTGATCAACTTCGTAATGAAGGACGCTAACGATGGCGGCGAAGTCAGTGTTTCCTACGGCCAGTTCTATGAAGGCGAGCAAAGTAAGAAAATCGCGGCTAACCTCGGGCTTGCCATTGGTGATACAGGTTTCTTGAACATCAGTGCGGAATATACAGATAACGACGCCCTGTCGCGCGGTATCCAGCGCCCAGATGCGCAGGCTCTGATTGACAGCGGTGTTGAGGGTATTGGTGCAGACGCACCGTTCGGTGATGCCCCGCTTGTTCAAACATGGGGACGCCCAGAAACAAGCGGCGCTCGCATATTCGTGAATTCTGGCATTGAAATTGGCGATTCCGCGGAACTGTATTTGCATGGTAACTATGCGAATACAGAAGGCCGGTACCGTTTCTTCTTCCGTAGTCCTGGATCAGAAGCTCTTGGACTGGACGCGCACCCTGCGATCGCGGGCCTGCGTGCGGGTTTGGAAGACGGTGATGATGGCTTAGATATTCTGCCTGCTGGTTTCACACCGTTCCTTGACGGCGATCAAACCGACCTCAGCTTTGTTGCGGGTCTAAAAGGCGATACCGACGCCGGTTGGTTCTATGACCTAAGCTTTGGCTTTGGCCGCAATACGCTTGCGTACTTCCTGAATAATACCGTTAATCCAACTCTTGGCTTATCGGGCCGCGCACCAGCGCAGCGCGATTTTGATGTTGGTGGGTACGAGCAGGAAGAAATTAATTTTAACGCTGATTTTTCTAAGCCTATTGGTGACAACCTAAACTTAGCCTTTGGAGCCGAATGGCGCGAGGAAGCTTTCACTGGAATTGCTGGGGAAGTAAATTCCTTCGTCGGGGCTGGTGCCAGTGGACTACGCGGCGTTACTACGGAAAATGCGGTTTCGAATTCACGCAACAACTATTCAGTCTATGTTGATATCGAGCATGATTTAAGCGAAGATCTCTTCTTTCAGTATGCAGCCCGGTATGAGCGTTTTTCTGATTTTGGCAGCACTATTAACGGTAAGTTTGCAGCACGCTATAATGTCAGCGATAACTTTACGCTGCGCGGTGGTATCTCCACTGGTTTCCATGCGCCAACACCAGGCCAGGCCAATATCACTACCACTATTACAACTTTTGACGGCGCTTCAGGCCTCCAGGTAGAAGAAGGCCTTATTACACCGGACAACCCGGATGCGATCGCTGCAGGTGCTCAGCCCCTTACCGAGGAAAAATCACTTAACTTTAGCTTCGGCGCAACAGCATCAATTGGCGAAGCTACAACGCTTACAGTTGATTTTTACCGTATCGAAGTTGACAACCGTATTTTCCGTACAGGCGACATCCAGACAGCTGACGGACGCACGATCTCTTTCTTCACTAACTCGCTTGATGTTGTTTCCGAGGGCGTTGATGTTGTTCTTACGTCCAGCTCTGAATGGGGCAACGAAGCAACGACAGACTTCTCGTTTGCGGGTAGCTACAATAAAGTTTCTGTAGCAGGGCAAGATATTGTGAACGGTGTTCAGCCAGTATCAGATTCTCGTATTGAGGATATTGAAAACAACTATCCGAATTACCGGTTTGTTGCCTCAGCTGATACGCGCTTTAACGAAAAATGGAATTTCCTTGCGCGTGCCCGCTATTATGGTTCGCACTTTGACGAGCGCGGTACCATTGGTGCAGCGGTAGACCCTACTGCCGAAATTGGCGCAACGGTTTATTTCGATATTGAGCTTGGCTATCAGGTGACGGAAGAATTCCGCGTTACCGCAGGGGCAGTGAATGTATTTGATACGTTCATTGACGAGATTGGTGCCGGGAATGCTAACCGCCTGAGCGTTGGCCTGCAGTATCCACGCCGCAGCGCTGCCAATTACGAGGGTGGGTCTTGGTACTTGCGTGCAAGTTACCAGTTCTAAGTCTTGTTGAAGCCATAAACATGTAGATTTGGGGTGGGCGCACATTTGGTTGTTCCACCCTTTTTCTTTGGCCAATACACCTTAAACCGCGCCTGATTTTACCGAGCATTTCGTTGTTGTGAACGGGTTTGCGATCTTTAGCGAACCGACCCGGCGAATGCCATGCTTCACCGGATTTTTACCAACTCGTATGGTAAGCGACCGGTCAAACTCACCTTTTCAAGGTCATTTTTCCAAATTACTAATGTCTGTGCAAAGCAGGCGTGCATCTGCTTGGGTGAAGGGCGAATACACGTTGACGGCCTGTACAGTTTTTTAGGACCGGCTCACAGGATTATAATCGATCACCAACCCACCGTCTGTTAGATAGGCTTCAAGGCGTTTTAGCTGCGTGATCCCATATTGAAGGGGCCCGGCTAAAGCTGATTTGCCGCTATCAAACGCGCGTGCTGCAGAAATCGAATGTTCAGGGAGCAAATGTTGAAGTCAATGAGGCTGCGGATGATCTGCGATCAATCAAGGCGTACTTTGCGGGGGCTGTTGTTAGTTGTGGTTGGCATAACTCTGGATACCCTACCGGCTTACTGCTGGAAAGCCAATTTAGATGGCTGCACGGCCTGATTTGTCACCCTAAGTAAGCATGCAGGTAATCTCAGGGGTTGAAATCGACCTACTGGCCAGTTTCGAACCAAAGGCACTAAGAGTTTAGGGTTTGTGATTGGGTGCAATTACGGTACACTTCCTGGTGGATTGATGAGTGGCTTTCATAAAGTTTGTCAATGACAAGTATGAGAAAACTACTTAGGTGGTTCGGGGAGTGTCGTAGCGAAAGAGAGTTACTATGCCAGATATGAAAGTCATAACACTGGCTCTGTGTTCATTGTGCTTTTCTCAGCCAGGTTATGTCAGGGAACACCCAGATGAAACGCTGACAATCTTTACGGAAAACTTGCCGCCGCTCAATTATGAAAAACATGGAGAGGCCAGCGGGTTAAGCGTCGACCTTCTGTTGGAAATATTCAACCGTAGTGGCATAAAGGGGCGTCGGCAAGACGTCGTGGTAGCTCCTTGGTCCCGTGGCTACGCGGAGACACAGCGGCGTGAAAATACGGTGCTGTTTTCTGCCGTTCGAACACCCTTCAGAGAAAATTCCTTTAAATGGGTAGGACCAATTGGTGTGTCACGGCAGGTACTCGTCGCACGAAAAGACCAAGGGATTAAACTGGCTAAAGGCACAGACTTCAGTGGGTATAAATACGGCATAATGAAGCGGTCGAGTGGGGAACAGCGGCTCTTGTTAGCCGGCGCCGATCCAAGTCGCTTTATTTATGTTAACACACCGCAAAGTGCTGCCCACTTACTTGTGCGTGGTCGTGTTGATGCCATTGTCTTCGACCAACTTGTGGCTTTTTGGGTTATCCAGTCTCTTGGGTACAAGCGATCAAATTTTGAGATCGTTTATGCTTTTGATCAACTTTACTATTATTATGCTTTCAGTAAGCAGACCGATGATGCTTTGATAGGTAAAATGCAAATAGCGCTTGATGTTATTCGCTCAGATGGAACATTGGCTACTATTGCCAAGAAACATTTGGAGGGGGCATCGGATGCATTCCTGCAAAAACTGGAATAAATCCTTGTCGCTATATTCACAGTTGGCCGGGCACGGCGGTAACCGCCCGCGAACGTTGACTGACCATGTAAAAGCCACACGCCCACAAACTATATAGACTGGGTATGTAGGGAATGCCAAAGTTTGCAACTTAGTAACCGCCCGACCAATATCTGCCGCCTGAACGACGTACTCCAACTGTCGTACCGCCTCTTGCCTGCCATAAATCATATGCCCCGCATCGAAGACCTATTGCCATGGAACGTAAACGCCCGGTGATACGTAAGCGCTCAGGCAAACCCACATATCCAACTTGGAAATAGTTGTTTAAGGGTATTAACCGGGCGCTTACATAGACAGTAACCAAACAGACATTGCACCTACCTCATGCGGACACTTATAAATCAGGCCCAAAAGCCTGGATATGTGGGGATCACCGGCCGACTACGACTGTAACTTCTTCCTTAAAAGAGCGCCGTTCGAAAGACGAATTATAGGTGTCGCTCAATCATATGGATAGTTGAGGCCGCATATTCTTTGGCTCCGTGTACTGGCAAAGTATACGGCTATTCCACCCGTGTTTTACGATCATTGCTTAAAAGGCTAAATTCTTAGTCAAGAATGGACCGTTATCAACGTTTCAAAATTGGCTGGCTTTATTACAAGAAGCTGGCATTTGAGGCGATTGAGAATTATTTCTGCTGTGTTTCCGACAATGAGCCCTGATACCCCCGTACGACTCACGGTCCCTAGAATTACCAGATCAGCATCAATTTTTTCCGAGAAGGCAACAATCTCGGGCCTTGGCGAGCCTTGCAATAGATGTGTTTGAGGATTGAGGTATTCCCATGCATCCTGTCCCGATTGCAGGAAAGCGTTGTTTTGTAAATCACTCAAGTCTTGTTCGCACTGCGCCCTTACCTTTTTCACAAAGGCGTTGATCTTTTTTTTAGGTAGCCGAACGGACCCCTGCAGCACATWGTCAATRACGGCATCCCAAACATAAACGATATGCAACTCCGCAGACTCAGATAGTGCTAATGAAACTGCCATTTCAAGAATTTGGCAATTCAGCGCATTTCTAGTCTCGAAATCGTCGGGCAAATAAAAATGTTCAACATCTACAGCTGCCAATATGCGGCGATCTGTTTTCGTTGACTTGGACTTAACAAACCAAACAGGGCAAGGGCATTCGCGTAACAAATGTATGTCATCACTGCCAAAGATGCGGTCCAGCGCGCCCTCGCGTCCAGAGGTCTTTATCACCAGATCATGTCGTCCTCGAAGAACCTGACGGGTGATTTCAAGAAATGCTCTGCCCCAAGCGACCCTTACGTCAATATCGATTACGCTTTGCAACGGGGCAATCTGCGCTTCAAAATCGCGGATGTTCTGCAAACGTATTTTTTCCAGGACCTCATTTCGAGGTAGCAAGTCGTCAATAAACGGCGTGCCAGAAGCCCCGTTATTGATTATCTTGAGTACCGTAAGTTTAGCCTGATTTTTAACCGCAAAATCGACAGCGTGTGCCAAAGCAATGCTACTATCAGAACCTGGCGCGATGGCACAGAGTATATTTACAAACCTTTGCATATTATCACCTTAGCTTTTGCCCGAGTTACACAACGGCGCAACTAACTTCGGGTTCATGGTCTACGCTACTGAAAATAAGCGCCGGATAGCTTAACGAAAAAAACTGAGAAATAAATAAGCTGCCAGAAGCACCATGGCCCACAAAACCATGCTGCTGCCGGGGCGAGTGCGTGAAACCAAGGCGCCGGTTATCAAGTGCCTTTGAGAAAGATACGCCATGCAAACGTCCAGCCTGATCAGGAATGCTTGGCGAATAGTTGAGTCAATCTTGCCGATCGTTGAGAATAGCCTAAT
The DNA here is from genome assembly GCA_016764715.1 of Kordiimonadaceae bacterium. GTDB lineage: Bacteria > Pseudomonadota > Alphaproteobacteria > Sphingomonadales > Kordiimonadaceae > Kordiimonas. Next base: position 16,685 of record JAESRJ010000159.1, read on the forward strand.
AATTGCCTTAGGAATAGGGCGGCGATAAAACCAGTCTGTATCCAAATTTGTCGATCGCAGTTCAGGAGGATACAGTCCTTTGAGGTTGAGCCATACAAAAGCTAATGCGGAGAAGAATAGCAATTGAGTCTGTGCCAAGACATGTGTGGCGTCATATGGATTGTAGCCAGTATCGTACGGCAATAGAGAATAAAGTGCTGCAGGATAGACACCAATACCAATACAAAGTGCTGCAGCAAAAAACATAGCAACCAACATATTGTTTGGCGGGTCCGATGTTCGGATCCCGGAATCATGGGCGAAAAATGCGAAATAGGGAATCTTAATGCCAGCATGGTGAAAAACTCCGGCGGAAGCAAAAAGCAACATGAGCCAAATAATATTGTAATCGCTTTCAAGCGCGGCGGTCATCACCATCGATTTACTGACAAAACCGCTGAACAGAGGGAAAGCTGAAATCGATGCGGCACCGACGAAACACAAAAGAGTGGTTTTTGGCATGCTTTTATATAGACCTCCCAGTTCTGATCCATTTATCCGACCCGTCATATGCAGCACAGCCCCCATGGTCATGAACAGCAAGCCCTTAAAAATAACGTCATTAAAAGCATGTGAAATTGCTCCATTGAGAGCCAGCGCGGTGCCAATACCAATGCCACAAACCATAAACCCCACCTGATTTATCAAGCTATAAGCCAGCACTCTGCGTAGATCATTTTCAATGACTGCGAAGAAGATWGGAAAGCACGTCATTGCTGCGCCAATATAGACGAGTATCTCAGTTCCTGGGTATCCCCGAGCCAACGCATAAACTGCAACCTTTGTCGTGAATGCGCTAAGMAAAACCGTGCCGGTAGGGGTAGCCTCAGGGTAAGCATCCGTTAGCCAATTGTGAACTACAGGAAACGCGCATTTGATACCAAAGGCTATGAATATCAACCACCCATACACACCCTCTAGACCAATRTAATCGAATGCCAGCGTGCCTTTCTCCGCARCATAAAACAGCACGCCTACAAATAAAATAACACCAGAAGAGACTTGGAATATGAGGTAGCGCATCCCGGCCAAGTAAGACCGCTGTGTTCTACGAGCCCAGATAAGGAAAACTGAAGTGAAGGCTAATAGCTCCCAAAAGACAAAAAGCGTCAACAGATCACCGGCGAAAACGGCCCCCAATCCACTTCCTGCGTATAACATTCCTGCAACTTGCTGCACGGTGTCACGCACATGCAAAGAATATACTATCGCGATAAAAGCCGCGATGTGAAATACATACCCAAACATCAAACTCAGCTTATCAGCGCGATAAAGTGTGAGCTCATAGTCCAGGAAAGTATACTGCAGGTGTACGCCCTCAGGCACCATCCATAGGTGCAAGCCGCTCAATATTGGAATTGTCACCAAAATTACGCTGCGAAAGGCGCCGCGGGTCATTAAGGCAAATATCGCTCCAATAAAGAAAGGAACAAATGGGGGTATCTCAAGCATCCACATTATGGTCCCCTAATTTTGCACCCTGATCTCGCTTGCTGCGATTGTTTTCCTTCTCGTCATAATAGTGCTCCGAACGCATGAGAAACACGCGCATCCATTTGGCTACAAGCACCAAGACAACACAGCCTACAAAGCCATAGACTGGATAAAAGCCCCACATGCCCTCCCAAGGGTGGACGACGTGGCGATGAATTACAAAGTCCAGAACCATTAGAATTGCGCAACTCAAGTAGAGGAAATACAAAATGCGTTTTACGTTTTGTGGTTTGTCAAAAAGATGTTTGGTCTCATTGCCCATGAGCTGCTCCCGGCGCATCTAAAATAGCAGACGCCAGCTCATGAAGAGGTTGTGGATAGAAGAAGAGCACCAGGCACCCCACGGTGGTAAGTGACAGCGCAATCAACATTGGACGCGGCGCCTCCTTTACCGCTTGTGTACTAGTGAAAGGCGTCGTTTCACTCGAAAAAAATGCGCGGATGGGTATGGGCAAAAGATACGCAATACTCAGGAGAGAACTAATCATCAATATAGCCATTAGGGCCCACTGTTGAGTGTCCATTGAGCCAACAAGCAGATACCATTTACT
>JAESRJ010000160.1 GCA_016764715.1 Kordiimonadaceae bacterium
GCCGCGAAAGCCTGAACAGTAATCAGCAGTAAAAGTCCCATCAATAAAGTACGCATCTGATACCTTCCCCGAATTGCCCAAATCCCCTAAATGTCACACCTAAACCATTGTATAGTTTACTGCGTTTGGCTAGCAGGAAACGCCTAAAGGGTACCGCTGTCGCGAAGATGTGAACTCAGTGTTTGAGGTAAGCTTTAACCAGATTCGGAACCGTAATGAAAATATCGACCGGTGAGCGTTTTGTGGCGGTTGCCCGTTCGAACCGCTATTCGACCCTTAGAGCTGTTATTTTAGCCCACCTGGCTTGTGGGTTCTGGTGGCTGCGGGGTCATACTATACAGTGCATAGTGCATTTGGTGCTCCTACAGTGCTGTGGTCATTCCCGCTTTTTGGGCCGCGGTACCTTAGGCATCAACCTTTCCCCGCACGGTATCCCCGTAGCGGGGACTTTTTTTTGCCCAGAGTTTGCCCAGAGTTTGCCCAGAGTTCGCCCAGAGTTGGCTGTTAGCCTCCTGTTTGGGCGGCTGGTTGGCAAATAATGCCAGGCTAAAGGTATTGTTCAGCATCCAGTTTTGTCAGGATGTCTTTTAGGTTACCGGCAAGGGCCGCTATCTCGTCGGGCGTCATGGTGCCGTCCAGCACATCATTCACGCCCTTAAAGGCTTGCCGCAYATTTGAYAAYGATTCGGAYCCGGAACGAGTRGCCGTAAGCTCCCACGCGCGGGCGTCTGTGCTTGACCGGGTCCGTTTGATATAGCCTGCTTTCAACAACCGCTTGCTCATTGCAGTGACGGCGCTTTCATTTTGCGAGAGCGTGCGTGCAATCTCTCGCTGGGAGACCGGGCCGTCTTTCACAATGATGCCCATCACTGCTGACTGGGCCGTGGTTATACCTGCGGTTTCAACCAGCACTCCATCCGCTTTTTTCTTCATGCGGTGGGCGACGAGTTGTAGCAGGAAATAAAGCCGGTGTTCTGAAGCTGACATTAAGACCCTTACTAAAAGTGACGACTGAAAACGCTGCGCCTGCTTAGCCGCGCGGTATTGATACTAGTTTTTCCTTGCCAAAAATCCACAGTGAACCAATTTACTTTACTAGTGAAGTAAATATTAAGGAGCAAGYWSATGGGTGCAATYGATGTTTGGGGCCARATGACMACRGAACGCATGGCCAAAGCGCCGTGGCTGGAACCGCTGCTGCGGTGGACGGGCAGGGCAGGCACCGCACAGGTGCCGACGACTGAAGGTACTTTGCAAGCAATGGACGCCGCCGGGGTTGATACGATGCTGCTGTCGGCGTGGCACGGGCCGCGCGGGTCGTTGATCAGCAACGAGGAGGTCAGCGCGCAGATCGATAGCGCGCCAGATCGCTTTCGCGGGCTTGCCACGGTGGATCTTACCAGCCCCATGGCAGCGGTGCGCGAGCTGCGCCGCTGGGTMGACGGCRAGCGGTTTGTYGGCGTGCGTGTGGTGCCGTGGCTGTGGAACCTGCCGCCTAACGACAAGCTCTATTACCCTATTTTTGCCGCGTGCGTTGATTTGGGCGTGCCCTTTTGTACACAAATCGGCCACACAGGGCCTCTCATGCGGTCAGATACCGGGCGGTTGATCCCCTATTTGGAAGACGTGATGCTAGATTTCCCGGAACTGGTTGTTGTTGGCGGCCATGTTGGTTTYCCKTGGATTGATGAGCTGGTATCAATGGCGATTAAATTCCCGAACTTTCATGTGGATACATCAGCCTACGCSGTACACCGGCTGCCTGCCGACTTTATAACTTTCATGAAAGGGATAGGATCAAAGCGTGTGATGTTCGGCACCAATTGGCCCATGCTGTCRCCTGAAGTGTGTTTGAAGGGACTGGAAGGTCTAAGCTTGAGCGATACGCAGGAGAAAGCGTTTTTRTTCGGCAATGCCAAGCGGGTATTCAAGCTTTAAGAAAGCTCTATGTTTGCTTCCTTTAGCACTGTTGCAGCAAAAGTTTCGATCTGTTGCTCGCCGCACGGTGTTGCTGGCTGGGCGCTGTTCCAAAGCAAATAGTCTACCCGCTCGTCGYTAAAGCCATGTTYYGCGAATAGCGGGCCAAAAGCGGGCATATGGTCCCCGTAYAGCGATACCACCCGCCGCCTGTTCTTCAACTCCGCATCCACAGACAGGCGGCGGTAGAATGCCATCAGGTTTTCCATATGGACCTGGTAGAGCGCAAATTCGCGGTCTTTGGTTGCGTTCTCTGCTGTTAGGCTTTCTTGACTGACTGTCTCTGGCAGGAAAGCATCGAGACGGCCATCTGCCCAAGGGCCGTGGCTCTCGATGGTGATGACAAATACAAACAGGGGCTGGCTGCTKGTTTGGTGGTGCTGCGYAATMAGGGTTTCGATTTTATCTGCCAGAGCATCGTCAGATATGTATTTGCCGAAATAGCTGGCTTTATCAAAGGCTTCTATCCCGATAAACTCATCAAATCCCATGTTATCCATTGCCTCATCCCGGCGGAAAAATCCCTTTTTAGCGGGGTGGATGCAAAGGGTGCGGTATCCAGCGCTGCGAAGGGCTGCCGCGATTGTGGAAACCGGCTTTTGGGCGAAACGAATGTAGGGATCGACCCGGTCGATGCCGAGCACACTGTTTTCGAGTTGGCTGAGGAAGGAAAACTCGGTTTGCATGGTGTAGGCCCCCCAGCAGGGTACGGTAATTTGGCCGGTCACGACGCCGGCAGCTTCGAGGGCCCTCAGCGCTTGCCAGTTTCGTTTCTCGGCATCAGGTAGGAGATCAAAAAGCCGGTCCAGGTCAAAGTAACTTTCGCCCTGAATGCTGATAATGTCTGCGGGCTTCTCAGTGTTTATAGTTGCATTCAGGGGGCGGTCCCGYAGGGCTTTTTTATCGATCCGTTCCATCAGTAAAATCTGCTGCAWCAGAATAGACGGAAAGAGCCCAAAGTGCGCCACATCCTTGTTTGTATCCGTGGTCATCCCGTAACGAGCCCGTGTTTCTTCATTGAACACCTGRGTRACCARCAACGCCAGCAACCGCATCAGCCCRTACCAAAACAGCAGCCCTGCGGCCCAGCCACCGTACTGGAAGGGGAAAAAGCCGTAGACGGCAAACCAMGGCTCTAGAGCAAAAGCCGCGACTATCATCATCAGGAAAAGGGAGACCGCACAAATTAAGACCGGCCAGCCAACATAGGCTATGTAAAATTCYGGGTAGATCACGATATTGCGCGCATTCATGAAATCATGCGCATTCAGTGGCATATGAAGCACGTTAATCTTCATATTAGACAGGGTGGTGATGCTTGCATAAAGCAGGATGGAGCCCGCCAGCGCCAAATAGGCGTGCCCAGCAAGAGCTGCAAAGCTGCCGTACACCACACAGCCCATAACGGGCACGAGCAGATAATGAACAAGCGGGCGCTTGTCTTTGTTAGGCAGGGATTTGGCACACAGTTCTGCTAGGTAAGGAACGATAAAGATCGCGATAATAAAWACAGCTGTCACAGGGCTTGCAGTTCCTTGGCCGGTAAAAGGGTAGGTGCCTCTATATCTGATGAATGCCGATTGCACACCTGGTTTTTTAGTCGTCGCGGTTTTCCCTAGGGAATGCGGAGGGTCTTCTTAGCGGTCGCTGAGAATACGCTCTGCCGCCAGTTGGGCAGCCTGCGCCACGCCCTGATCAGTATAGAAATCCCCAGTAATTTGTGTGTCGGCTTTGATAACATACATGAAATCTGAAACGGCTGTAGGTGTTGGCGCCACTGGTCTTTTCCAAAACTTATCGAGCTTTTTCTGGTCAGTGAGCCCGGCCATATTATACAGAGCTCGCCCCATCACTTTGATGGGTTTTGATTTCTTAAGGGCGGCATATCCAACGGTGCTATTGATCATTACGATCCCTTCAGCATGCGCGAGAAGTTTATCCAAGTTGCCGCCTTCGATATAATTTACACGTTTTTGAATGCCGTGCTTGATGGCCGCCATTGCAATAAAGTTGCGGTAGTCGATCATGCCGTTATCAAGTGGATGGCCCTTGAATAAAAGATGGCAGTTTTTGGGCGCATGCTTGGAAAAGGAGAGCGCGACGTCGCTGATGAAATCGAGCACGCTTTCATAATCGCTGTGTTCTCGYACTTGGAAATCACTGTTGAGCTGCAACGGTACAAGGAAAAAGAGATCTTCCGCCTTTTCGTATCGGCTCACCAGCGTCATATTTCGTTTGCCGTAGCTTAATTTTCGGCGGAACCGAGTGAACCACCCTTTCAACTCCTCACCCAGTGTGTGAGGGCGATGGCTGCGATAATGATAGTAAAATGGTTTTAGCAGCAGGTTCCATAAATGGAGCGCAACTTCCATGCGAACTCGCGGCGGCATGGGGTTCGCAGTGTTAGGGATTGCGGCGGTTTCGGGTAATGCTTGTTCTTCCGCTGCTTCCCGTAGGGTTGCTGCGCGCGCGGTTATTAAGCCTATGTCCCGCGGTACTGTGCTGAGGTCATTTGTCCCGATTTTTTCGCAGGTGATAGAGCCCGGACGCAGGTAGCCCTCCTCAAAAACCCAAATTCGGAGATCATGTTCAGCGGCAATAACCCGCGCTGACGTATGAATTGGGCGGCAATCCCCAAATAGAATAATATCTGTTATTGCTCGGTCTTGTATCAGCTTGAGGTACGGTTCGCGTGTTTTCAGCGCTGGCACGTTCAGGCGGCCGTGGCTGAGGCGCTTACTTTTTCGCCCGGCAAACCACCAATCACCCCCACAGAAATTTACCCGGTGCACGCGAGCATCGGCCTGCGCCAAATTTGCTGCCAACAGTTTAAAAAACGGCGATGCCAAGCCTTGTAGCACCAAAAAAGACAGGTCTTCTGTATCTGTCGTTTCCTGTGGATTCCCTAGCGGCGCTTTTTGCATCTTCTTGGTCAATTGGGGGCCTTACTATGCGTCCATATGGTTTGGTAGCTTACAGTTTTATCGTTCCTGTTCTTTTACGCGGCTAACGACGATAGTTTAAACAAAAATCTTTCGAACAGAAGAGAATTGCCGAAGAAAAAACCAAATGTCACAGTACCGATTTCAAAATATCATATGTCAACAAGGGGTTAGGATAACAGGTAAAAAATACGACTTGCCTTGACGAATGGACCTGAAAGGACTAAAAAAATCGACAATATTTCATGTTGAAATGCGGTAGCGAATTATTTGGTGGACAAAGCATTCATCTTAGATTCAGGTAACGTTTGTATCAATTTGGCTGTAAAAATTGCGAAAAATGAACAAATATTGTAGCTATGGCGGGATAGTATGGGAGAATTTACATAAACGGATAGTTTTTTTTGATGGTTCCAAAGGGCGAACCAGGAAAAGGCCGTATGTAAAGGAAATGAGTATGGGGAGTTTTGTATGACAGGGTCAGCGGATCACGGCAAAACAGCGGAAAACATCGTTGAATTGCCAAGCCGGCTCAAGGCTGATATCGATGTGACAATTGGCAATATCGGTGCCAGTTTTATGAAGCAAGGCCAGGCACTAGAACGCTTGGCGCAGACTTATGACGAAAGTGCCTTCAAAGAAGCTGTGTTGGCCATCGCAAATACCACAGGACACCTAATTGTTATTGGTATGGGGAAATCAGGCCATGTGGCGCGGAAGATATCTGCGACCTTGGCTTCTACTGGAACCCCGTCTTTCTTTCTCCATCCAGCTGAAGCGTCGCACGGCGACCTCGGGATGGTTACGCCGGGTGATACCCTGCTGCTAATTAGTTATTCCGGGGAAACGCAGGAAGTTTGCCAGCTGCTGCCCTCCCTCAAGTCTTTYGGCAATAAAATCATTGCAGTTACTGGCGCCAAGACTTCTTCGCTCGGCAGGGCAGCCGATATTGTGTTGGAAATTCCCATCACTGARGAAGTGTGCCCGAACAATTTAGTGCCGACTACTTCGATCATTGTAACAGTTGCCATTGGAGATGCTATTGCAATYTCCTTAATGACCCTGCGTGATTTCCACCCGCGCGATTTTGCCCGGTATCATCCTGGCGGTACACTTGGCCGTAGGCTATTGACCAAAGTGGAAGACGTAATGATCAGTTCTTCTGTTCCTGTGGTGAAACCTGACATGGTGTTGTTAGAACTTGCCGCGGAGATGGCAGGCGGCCCCGCTGGAGTTGCGGTGGTCGTTGACGATGACAACGCACCAGTTGGTGTTGTAACCAAGGGTCAGCTTGGTGTTGCCCTTCGTGTTACGCGCCGGGTGCGTGAAGTTACGGCCTTCCAGTGTATGAGCAAAGACTTTTCCACAATTGCGCCTAATGTGATTATGGATGAGGCTGAAAGCCTAATGCGCAGCGACGAAGTGAAGTTTCTAGTTGTAGTCAATGAAAACGGCAGTTATGCAGGTATTTATAAGCACGACGACGTTTAAAGCTTATACTTACAAGTTTGGTATCTCAGCATGAGAGCAAGATCTGCATTCTCAATACAGCGAAATGTAATTTTCGCAATATTTCTGCGCGAAATGAACGCGCGGTTCAATAGCTATACGCTTGGTAATGTCTGGATTTTGCTCGAACCCATGATGATGATGGTGATTTTCTCGCTATTGTTTGGATTGCGCGGAGCGGGAGCGTACGGCTACGCTGAGCCAGCAGTGTTTATCTTGGCGGCTTTTCTACCTTTCAAACTTCTTTGGCAAGGCACATTGTCAAAAGTGATGGGTTCCCGCGGCGCGGCGCGTGGGTTGTTAGGGTTTCGACAAATTCGAATGTTCGATGTMTTGATGGCGCGGGCTTTCGTTGAGGGATGTATATTCCTTGTAGCGGGCACCATATTTATCGTTGCGATGGAGTGGCTGGACTGGGATGCTATCCCGGGGGATCCACTTCTTTTGCTTTTTTACTGCGTTATTTTTTGGCTTTTGGCCTTTGGTATCGGGCTTTTGGCTTGCATTGTCGGCGATTTCGCGCGTGAAATTGAAAAACTGATCGGCCTGACACAGTTACCCTTGCTGTTTTTGTCAGCAGTGCTGTACCCGATGAGTATCATTCCGCAGCAGTATCACAAGATAATGGCGATCAATCCTTTGGTTCATGCGAATGAATTGATCCGAGAAGCGTGGATGCCGCTTTACAAAAGCCCTGTTGCCGACTTGGGGTATTTGGTTGCCTGGATGCTATGTACGATGGCCCTGGCCGTGGCTAGCTACCGGCTGCGATGGCAGAAAATGGTATCACTAYGATCCGGCTCGAGAATGTCTCCAAATATTATCCTACGCGGTTCGGACCAAAATACGTTTTGAAAGATATTAGTTTAGACCTGCCTGACGACCGGGATATTGCTATTYTGGGCGARAACGGCGCGGGAAAATCAACCTTGCTGCGTCTTTTGGGCGGGATTGATTTTCCGTCAAAAGGGAAAATTATCTCGGACCGCTTCATTTCTTGGCCGYTAGCTTTGTCGGGTGGATATCAAAGGGATATGACGGGCCGCGAAAATGTTCGTTTCGTTTGTCGCATCCACGGCATTAGCAAAACCTATGCAATCGAAGAATTTGTGAAAGACTTTTCCGAACTTGGCGAGGACTTTGAGCTGCCGGTCGGTGGCTATTCGTCAGGGATGAAAGTAAGATACGGTTTCGCTGTTTCAATGGGGTTTGATTTTGATACATACTTGTTGGATGAAATCACGTCCGTGGGAGACGCTGCATTTCGTAAAAAATGTAGCCAAGCCCTGAATGAAAAAAGGGAATCCTCTAACATTATTTTTGTGTCTCACACTGAAGATATGATCCGGGACCACTGTGATGCCGCAATTTTGCTTGCATATGGGCGAGCAGAATTTTACGAGAGTGTAGATTGTGCCTTATACCGGTATCGAAATTTGTAAATAATTGGCGTTAACTGATGAATAAAATGGTTACCAAAATGCGGGGAGCATTGGCGTTAAACAGAGACGAGGCACCTGTCCTCCATACTGTTCCTGATCCGCGGATAAAACTGGGTCATTACCGCTGGGTACTGGTGCTTACGGCGCTTGTATCAATTTATTACGCGTTCTTTGCGTCCGATGTATATGAAACAACAGCGCGTGTTTATATCAAAGCGACCGATAGTGCGGCACCGACGATTCCCGGCCTACAAATACTCGCACCCGTTAGCGCAGAAACGCGGGAAGCTGGCTTAGTAAACGCCTATTTCTCATCTCTGGATTTCTTTAATATCTTAGAGAAAGAACTTGAGGTTAGTGAGCATTTTTCAGATGAACGGTGGGATCTTTATTCTCGGCTTCCCACGGAGACGACAATTGAAACCCGGTTTAAATATTTTAAAAAGCGCCTTAAATCCTCTCTTAATCCAGACGATGGCATTTTAACAATCCGAGGCCAAGGTTATACCTCTGAGTTTTCACTGAAAATCGTAAAAGCGGCGCTTGCCTCCGCGGAAGATTTTGTTAACGCCGTAGGTCAGAATATTGCGGTTCAAGAAATGGCTTTTGTGGACAAAGAACTCGCTAGAACCCGYGGCGGCCTTGACACYGCGCTGGCTGAATTGCTGAATTTTCAAACCCAGAACGGTATTCTRAACACTGAGGCTGGCGGCGCTTCATTACAGCAACTGGTTGCCGAACTGGAGGGCGAACTTGCCCGCACTAAAACTACGGAACGCCAAAAGGCCACGTTTCAGACAGACAGTGCGCCTGAGCTTATCCAGCTCCGGGAGCGGATTGTTGCGCTGGAAGCCCAGATCAAAGATGAACGGGCCAAATTGGCGAATAGAGGTGATAAATCCTTTAGTGAATTGAATGCCAAGTCTCWGCAGTTAGAAAATAATGTGGCTTTCAATCAAGACCTATATACCGCTGCGCGGCTTAGTATGGAACGGGCCAGAATTGAGAGCTTTAAAAAGCTGAAACATTTGGTTGTTATCCAAAGCCCTCAACAGCCAGAGCAGGCTGCTAGACCAACAAAATTATATAATATTGCTACGCTGTTCATCGCGCTCAGCCTAGCCTACGGCATTATAGTTATGATTATTGCCACCATTCGGGAGCACCGCGATGTTTAGTAATAAATTGGCAACCAGGCTTCTTGTCTCTGTCTTGGTCGCCGGAATAATGGCGGCTGGGGCCTCTGCTTTTCAAATCAGTTCAAATGTTCAGGGAACGGACCTTGAAGAGAAGCAAATTGTTGAGACCATTGAGACATTCGAAGGTAGAACAAAAGCATTTGGCAGCAACATGTTCACTGGGGCCTTTGCAAAGCAATCCTTTGCCGGGTTTAACCCTACTTATGCCATTTCGGTTGGTGATAGAATCACCTTGCGGCTTTGGGGCTGGGGCGGCGATGATTTCGAAGGCCTAATGACCGTGGATGCGCAGGGTAATATCTTTGTGCCAAAAGTTGGCCCGGTTCGCTTGCAAGGCATTTTAAATGCAGACGTCAATAAAACGATAACCGCAGCTGTTAGCCTTATATTCAAGAAAAACGTTGGTATTTATGCCAGCCTCGACGGTGCCGAACCAGTAAAAATATTCGTAACGGGCTTTGTGCGAAAGCCCGGCCTTTATGCTGGCCATTCTTCAGATTCGGTTCTGTACTTCCTTGATAAAGCCCGCGGTATCGATAATTCCCGTGGGTCGTTTCTTGATATTAAAGTATTGCGCGGCGGTGAAACCTATAAAAGCATAAATCTGTATGATTTCGTTCTCCATGGCCAATTGCCACTGTTCCAATTGGCTGACGGCGATACARTTGTTGTGGCGCCTGTACAGTCGCAAGTGGGCGTGTACGGCGAAGTACAGAATGAGAACCTGTTTGAGTTTCGGGGAGCATCRATACCMGCAACTGATTTGCTTGCGCTCGCAAGGCCTCAACCGCATGCAACCCATATGCGGATCAGCCGTAATAGCCGGGCGAAAACAGAAGTCGATTATATCAGGATTTCTGAGGCAAAAAACGTAACCATTGCCGCGGGTGATGTTATGGAGGTTGTTTCAGATAAAACGCCTGCCAATGTGAATGTCAGAGTTGTTGGGGAACATAGTGGCAAAAAGGAATTTATACTCCCGTATGGCGCTAATCTTGGTGATTTGTTGCAGTTAATCAACTTTTCCGAAAACGCCCAGCCTGATGCGATCCAGTTGCAACGAGAGAGCGTAAGACTGCGCCAGAAAGAAGCACTAGAAGCCCGGTTACGGGCGCTTGAAAGCAGGGCACTGACGGCAAACTCAAGTACAGCGAACGAGGCCCAATTGCGTGCCACTGAGGCRCAACTATACCTGCAGTTCATCGAACGAGCTCGAACTATAGAACCCAAAGGTCTGGTTACTCTTGGCAACTCTTCAGCGCGGGAGGGTGTATTGCTAGAAGCGGGCGACGTTATTATTATTCCGCGCAAGAGCAACCTGTTACAGGTCCATGGTGAAGTGCTTTTCCCAAGTGCTATGGTGTTTGAGCCTGGCCTTACGCTTGGCAACTATATCGATAGGGCCGGTGGTTTCTCCCAGGGCAAACGCAATGTCAATATCGTGCTCGCACACCGCGATGGCAGCTTTGAAAAGTTGAAAAGCAGCAGGATTAACAGCAAGCATTTAGTGCTGCATCCCGGTGATGAAATTTTCGTTTTACCGCGCGTGCGAAGCAAAAATCTGCAGTTTATTTCTGACATTAGCGCGATACTCTTTCAGTTGGTGTTATCTGCGGGCACCCTACTGAGGCTTTAGTATTGACGTTCTTGGCATATAGAAAGCTCCGTAAGTTAGCTCGGGATCCGATTGCTTACTGTCTCGATTCGAAACACACTTTTCTCCGGGCACGCGGAGAAGCGCTGTTTGCTCGCCAAACAGTGCGCTATAGGGCGCTCGGGGCCGCCAATGCCGATAGGCGTGTCACTGTAGTGATGACAGCCTATAACACGGGGCACTTGGTAGAGGCGGCGGTGGCGTCAGTTTTGGCGCAGTCACATGCCAATTTGGAGCTGATGGTTATCGACGACGCCAGCACAGATGATACGTTGGAAATTTTAACAACTTTGGCTGCGAAAGACAGCCGGCTAAAGGTGTTTCACTCGCCAAAAAACCACGGTACCTATTGGTCCAAAAATTGGTGCCTTTCGCACGCTGAAACAGATTTTGTAGCGTTTCATGATAGTGATGACGTGTCTGACCCATTGCGCCTTCAAATCCAGTTAGGGGCCATCCTGGACGGCGGCGGGGTGAATGCAGTGACCTGCCGCTGGGAGCGTGTTGATACCGAAGGTACAGTTTTGAGAATTGATGGGTTAACGTCGCGAATGGCGGCGATCAGCCTCATGATTAGACGAAAACCCGTTGTCGAAAAGACTGGCTTTTTTGACAGCGTGAGGATTTCCGCCGATACGGAATTTATCACCCGCCTTACCCAGTGTTTTGGTGTTCGTCAGATACGRCATATGCGGCAAATCCTATATACCGGCCTCCTACGGGAAGGRTCTTTGACRACAGGCGAGAACTCTGGTTTCACATGGGCTTCTGAGGGTATAACGCATGTTCGGCAGTTATCAGGAGACCGTGCAGAATACCATAAATCCTTTCATGCCTGGCACGACGGAAATGTTGGTAATGAAAAAGCGTTAACGGTGGCATTCCCACAGGCAGAGCGAAAATTTTCCGCRCCGGCYGCTATTTGTCGTGGCTGCGATGATACTAATATTGAAGACGTAAAAATGGTGCCTGCGAGCGACATCTCTTTGGCGACGGCGTGACCAGTTCTATGCCTCATAACCCAGTATCTGGCGGCGCTGAAGCGGCGCTTCTCCAGCTCTATTTTGAGAACGCGCGAGAGCAGGGCTGGCACAAGGTATTTGAAGCCCTGGGGTCAGAGACGCTTTTTGTAACAGACGATGCTATCAAGGCCTCTATGACGAATGTATACGGCCCATTGAGGTGCCAGTGCATTACACCTGATACGCTTTTGGAGGCGGACGTTCCGCAAGACGTTACGCGAATAATCTTTCTGTGCAGGCGCTATGAATGGCAGCTCACACAAGCGGCTCGTAAAGCCGAGCTAGCACCCGTGGTTATATCGATGACCTATGATGTCGCGCCGTTAGGGGTGCTTGAAAACGGCATATTACCCCAATTTGATTTTTCTGGGACCGCGGGCTTGGCCAAACAGAATTTGTGTTCACACCTTGTTGTTTCGTTGCCCGGCAGTGATGTGGATTACCTCGGTCTGCTACTCGCTCAAAATGATTTCCGRCCCCTACGCCCCGTCGCCAGTTCTGCAATAAAATTATGGGTGTCCTACTGTGATGATTTYCGGCCSATCCGCTTCCTAATTCGGGCGTTATCTTCGGTTGATCAGGCAGGTCAATTTCCGACACTTGATATGACTTTCTTATATCAAATTACAAGGATCCAAGATGGGCTGCTTAAACGCCTAATAGAACGGCTCAATATCCAGGAAACCAAGGTGCTATATTTTGTAGCGCGGGACAAAGTGCGTCAGGCCTGCTTGCTGCAGGTCGTTAAAGGACAGCCTTTTTCTTCTCTTTGGGACCGCTCAGAGAAAACCATAGCGAGCCTTCAGCTGGCTGAAACGGACATCAGCGCTTGTTATGCCGAAGTATCGCGYTTGTTRGAGGTRGAAGTTGAGATGGAGGAKGCKCTTCAGTCTCTAGATCGGTTTAAATATATTACTYTGGAAGAGTTGGTCGATGCACCTGTTCCTGTGTTGCAGGCGCTAGGTATTCATTTTGGTGTCAATATCGGCMGGAAAGTCAGGGGTATTACGTGGCGTTCGCGTTATCTGGCTTTGCCTGGTTTTGTTGCTCAAGTTGAAGAATTCCGTCAGGAACTTGTCACGAGACTTGAYCTGTAAGACCATTTACYTTGYGGGGTAGGAATGGCAAAAATCGGCWATTAGTAACTNTTTGMAGMGCCTGACTAGCAATTGATATTTAACTCGCTTACCGCCAAGCTTACAAAGGCGTCAACGCCTTCTGCCAACCGAGCCAGGCCCGGTGATTGGATGCGCAATAAATAATATGGCCGAGGGGCCAAAACCGGAATTTCGCCACTAAATGTCCAACGGTTAAAGCCACGCCTAGATAGCGTATAGTCAATTTGCCGGTCTTCAATCCACAGAGTTGTCTCTTTTAGAAAACGCCGTTTTGTGAAACCGCATCCGCTGAGGGCAAAAGCGCGAGGTTCGGAAAGATCAATAGGCACCATCAGTGTTCCTATGCGCCCCATCCAACGAAAAGCGGTGCCGTCTCTTCGTGTTCCAATATCTGTCCAGCCAGTTCCTACAAAATCGTCGGAATTGGCGAAAATCTGTGCTGATTTCGGCCGCGGCGGAAACTTTACCGTACTGGGCAGCCGGTAAGCCGCTAGTTCCCTCGTGAACCGGTCGCGTTGCACTGTAAGAAGCGCATCGACATAGTCCACGGCAGCTCTTGGAAACCGGGTCTCTGGCGTTTTGAACGACAGAATATTGGCGCCTGAATTTTCATTCTTTTCAACCATGGCCTAACCATTCCAAATTTAGATCGCATTCGGCAAGTGATTTTATTAGCGTCTCGGAATTCAATGGGGAGAAATCGCTGACAGATAACGCTTTCAGAGTGAAAGAAAGCACGCCCTGATTGTCGGTAACTGAAGTCGCTGGGTGGCCTGCGATCAAGGCAGTGCTTGCACGTTCATCAATGAACATTAGGGCAAGGTCAATCGTTGTTAGGTTGACTTGATAGCGCCCTTTTAACCCWGCAATTAAAGTGCAATTTATTTGTTCTCGYACGGGGTCAATTTGCCAAAACAGCCCGCAGCTCTGATCATAGTGCTGTAATTGCTGGTCTGATTCGCGCTCAAACTTAAGCTGCAGTACGAAGGGCTTGCCTGYTCCGGTTCTCATCACCCTATCAGCGCTTACCGTGCCCTCTATGTGGCACCCAAAAGTCAGCGCTTCGCTGGTTGCTATCAACCGGGTTTCAATTGTGCGCCAGGTCTCGCTGTTTTGGTGCAAGGCACCTTGTCCTGGTTCGGGCTCAGTTGAAATAAGGGGTGTATCATAGCCGAGCTGAGCGAGCTTATTAGCTGACCGTAGCGGAGCATCCATGCACAATCGGTCACTAAGCGCTGCTGTTGCAAAGCGAGGACTTGTATCCCAATCCACTTCCGGGAAAAGTTGTTCGATTAGCGTGCGGGGCGGTATGGCGCCAATTAAGGCGACGGAGCGCGGCGGGCCAGCTTTCAACTGCTGTTTAGAGCCACTCTTTTCAGAGGGCATACTGTCAGTGTCCGCTGACTGAAGTAAAGAGAAGGGCGTCGCAGGGTGCGARCCAAGGAAGGGCTCTTGTTCGSTTTGTTTTAGTGCATCTGTAAGCAAGGCAGCGGAAGCGCTTTCTTTTACCGTATCACCGCAAGTGCCGGTCATCGCGCTGTACCAACTGCACAGCTCTTTGTCCGTGGCCAGCGCTCCTATCGCTGCGACCATGTGATCTAGCGCTTTAGCGTGGGGCAGGTCTATGTATGTTCCAGGCTCAAGAAACCAAAGTGAAGGCTGGTCTACCGCAATGATTGGCTTCTTYTGCACCAGCGCATGCATCATCATTGGCGGGCAAATGGCTTCYTCRGCASCAACTARGACAACGTCAGAGCAGGCGATAAATTGGTCAAGGTCATCTTCTGCCCCTGACAAATTTAGTAAGTGGATGTTTAGATCCAGTGCAGCAAGCGATTGCCGTGCTTTTGCGACGGTTGCACTTGTGGTGGCTGCAACRACGACCTCGGTTTGTGATAGGCCCAATTGCTGCCGAATGGCACTTCTGTCTATTGAGGTCGCAGACTGCGCAATAAGGGCGTTAGGTAAAGGGAATTGATCGCTGGCTTTTACCGTGTCGATACTGTCAGCGTAATATTCTGGTGTAATGCCGTGCGAAATTCTTCTGTGCAGGGTCATCGCCTGGGCGATAGTTTCTCCGGCGTCGCCCAGCGAACTAGTAAGCCATGTAGTGTAATTTGTAGGCCACTGCGGGCTACACTGCATATCCAATTGAAAGAGGCCGTTCATATGGCCCTCAGACAAAATCACCAGCCCGGGAAATCGTTTGTAAAGCGCCAGCGCAAATAAATTTTCCGCATTATTACCAAGAATGAAGAGGCGTTTATGGTTTTCAAAAGGGCCYGGTTTAGCGTACAGGTCGCGCTCTCGGATAATRGTAATCTCACTTGGTGCCYCAAATGCAGTAGGCGGCGGCGCYGTGTCCGCGATCACTACTGTGACGTTGCATTCGCCGGATAAGGCAAGCGCTATATGAACTAACAGCGCTGCACCAGGTGTGCCGCTCGGCGGGAGACAGCCGAAAATCAGCACAGGGAGTGTCTGCCCCGCTGTTGCCTTAGGTGCTTTAGTTGTTTTCCGCTTCTTCACTTAGTCTTCCCTTGTCAGAACTACGTCCGCCTTATGGTCAGCATCGTTGGTTTTCTGAGCGTTGTGTCTAGGGAATAAGAGATCGAGTGAGGCAAGCTGGGCACGGCAATAGCGTTCATAGGTCTGTTGGCTTGTATCCGCTAATTGCAGCACACAMTTAGGCGACTGGGCAAGTTTAGCGAGCGAMTCGCATAGRCCGTTCATATCGGTGCATTGGTGCATCGCTTCATATGTGTTGATCCCCACCATTGCATCTTTTGTTGCAACAAGTGGTTTGCCAAAGCTGAGGGCCTCAACAGATTTTATTTTGAGCCCGGTTCCGCCCAAGTTGGGATTCAGTATTACATCCATATCGCGGTAAAAGGCCTTAGGGCTTTCAATAAATCCCAGCTTTTCAAAAGGCGAGCCTTCCGCGGTGTCGCTAGCGCAAATAGCGCCGGCGAGATAAAAAGAACAACTGTCCAGAAGGGCCGGGTGATTTTTCAGTGCCCGGATGAAATAATGCAGGGAATGCTGGTTGATCGGGTTGCCACTTGCCAAATACCCAACTTTTAGCTTCCCGCTTKCSGCAGGTTTCTTGATGGTCAAAAAGTTTTGCGGCAAATAATGRCCGAGCGTTTCCACGCGCCGTGTTGTCGCTTTTTGGAAATGRRYGGCTTCGCTGTCCTGTATCGCAAGYACAAYGTCGGCACGGTTGAACGCTTTTGCTTCTTCCTTAGGGGTGGTGCTGTACCAATTGCCGTGTATGCCCGCCTTTTTCAAAGACTTATGCCGGTTGGCAAACATATCATGTGTATCGAGATATTTTGGAATGCCTGCCGGTACATTTTCAAACCATTGGCTGAACCAAACATAATTGGCGACGCAATAGTCAATTTTCCAGATYGCCAGGATACGGTTTGTTATSTCTGTAACWGCCGGTACATACCAATCGTCGATCAAATGGTGTTTGCGGTGGCTTTGCTTACGAGGACCGGGTGCATGAGGAACAATATATACATGCTCCCAAGCGGCTCTCATTGCGGTTTCTTGTGCTTCGGTTAATCCTTCTATGCCGCCGTATACAAAATGGATTTGGTACCCCCTTTGCTGCAACGTCCGACACAATGAAAAAACACGGGCACGATTGCCGTGGTTTTGCGGATGAGACGGAATTGGTGATGTTATCAGGACTTGCATAATGCAGCAGGGACGTAGCCTATTTTCCTTAACTGGGCGGCAAAAGCCGCTGAGTACTAAGTGGAAATGTTCAAGCCAAGATAGGCAGCCACCCCACCAAAAGCAAAAGAATAACAGCAAGGCGTTGCTTTAAACTTAAGCTRATTAASGRGGYWGGARWGTATCTGCGGCCTGATCCTTGTTGAGGGCAGATGGAGGCACTTGATTGCGGGCATTTTTAGCACCACATTCAGTGTGTGTTTTTAGTTTTTCTGCATGAAATTCCACGCATGCTCCACCATCTTGCTCAATTCCGGATAGCGAGGGTGCCAATWAAAGGTTTTTGCTGCTTTTTCCGCATTGGCGACAAGCGCGGGAGGGTCGCCAGCACGCCGTGCCTGTTCAATAGCTGTGAAACTTATACCCGTTACCTTCCGGGCGACATCTATGACTTCGCGTACGGAGAAGCCGCGGCCTGTTCCTAGGTTAAAGGCATCATAAAACCCTTCGCCGTAATTGGGCGCTGCAGTTGTTTTTGCCTCAGACGGTTGTGGTAGATCAAAAAGATGTTGTAACGCCTTCACGTGGGCATCGGCCAGATCACACACATGAATGTAATCTCGGATGCAGGTGCCGTCTGGTGTGGGGTAATCGGTACCGAATATTTTAATATCAGCACGCGCCCCGCTGGCAGCCTGCAAGACCAGAGGGATCAAATGAGATTCAGGATCGTGGCGTTCCCCGATGCGGCCTTCTGGGTCAGACCCTGCCGCGTTGAAGTAGCGGAGCGCAATCGCCTGCAGGCCGTGTGCGCGGGCGCAGTCTCTTAGCATGCATTCCACAGCCCATTTGCTTTCGCCGTAAGGGTTGATCGCGGCTTTTGGTAAGGTTTCAATAAGCGTTGCTTCAGGGTCAGCTGTTTCGCTTGGCTGGCCGTACACGGCTGCCGTTGAGGAAAATACAATGCGTTTCACGTCAGCGCGCTTCATTGCGGAGAGTAAACTCATACTGCCCGCCGTATTATTTTCGTAGAAGCTGAGCGGCGAGACCATGCTCTCGCCCGCTTCAATAAAAGCAGCAAAATGCACCACGGCATCGATTTTATGGTCGGAAAATACCTTATCCAATAGCGCGCTGTCGCTGATATCGCCTTCGACTAGCTCACCAGCCAACACGCTGTCCCGGTGGCCATTTGAAAAATTATCCAGCACGACCGTATTGAAGCCCGCTTCATGCAGCGCCAGAATTGTGTGCGAGCCAATGAAGCCAGCACCGCCGGGAACTARGATGGTTTGCATGAAGGGTTCCTTGTTTTATGTCCGCAATAGGTGTGATGTTAGGCTGTGGCAGATGGTTGGCATGAACTCTATGGGTTTGGGCGAATCAGTAGATCACCCCCGCTGCACTAGGCTAATCGATTTAACCCTGAGACATACTTGAAAGCATAATAGTGTCAAGCCCTTGGCGCTGCTAGAGGCCCTTCTCAGGATGGCGAATCCCCTTACACGAAGGCTTCCGCATCGCTGAATTGCGAAGAAGCATTGCGGTGACGGCATTTTTTGAGTAATTGCTTGCCTTATATACTGGGCCCTGGGCGTGCTGGGGTCTTGAAGTGCTGGGGCCTTCGCTGGCCGACGTTCGGGAGCAACTATGCGTATCTTGTTTGTACATAATAATTTTCCAGGCCAATACCGCCGCATCACGAAATACATCGCAGATCGCCCTAAGCTGGGTGTAAAAATGTTTGCGGCCACGCTTAGCAGCAATAGTCAGCCTAACGATTGTATGCAGACGATCCATTTTAAGCCGCACCGCGAGGTACTGGAAGGCGCGCACCCTGCACTCATTGCCACGGAGCGGGCGTTGCTGAACGGGCAGGCGCTATACAGTGCCCTTATGAAATCAAAGAAAGCTGGCTTTAATCCTGATGTGATTTTGTCGCATTCGGGGTGGGGGTCAGCGATGTTCCTACGTGATCTATTTCCTGATGCAAAGTTTCTTACCTATTACGAATGGTACTATCATAGCTTAAACTCGGATGGTTCTTTCTTGATGGATGAGCCCTATGACGCGAACAGCCAGCTGCGGATCAGGATGAAAAACACCCCGATTCTGCAAGATATGGCGGCTATGGACCACGGCCAATGCCCTAC